>JBAQXA010000628.1:0-1908 GCA_049299195.1 Nocardioides sp. | reverse complement strand
GCTTCGGACGCCCGCCCCGCCTGCTCGGGCTGGACACGGCGCGCGGCCTCGCGGTCTTCGGGATGATCGGGGCACACGTCGGCCTGGTCCCCGAACTCCAGTGGAGCGACCCGGCGACCTGGGGCGGACTGATCCACGGGCGTTCGGCAATCCTCTTCGCGCTGGTGGCCGGCATCTCCGTCGCGCTGCTCACGGGCGGGCGGGTGCGGCCCGAGGGCGAGCGGCTTCGGCAGGCCCGGCTGCGCATGGCCGGACGGGCCCTGGCCATCCTCGCCATCGGCCTGGGGCTGGAAGCGATCGGCACGAGCATCTTGGTCATCCTGCCCATGTATGGCTTCCTCTTCCTCGTCCTACTGCCCTTCCTGGGGTGGAGTCGCCGCAGTTTGGTCATCGCGGCCGCCGTCGTCGCGGTGGTCGGGCCGGTGGTGTCCTTCAGCCTGCAGGCGATGACGCAGTCGTCGGGAAGCGGAGCCAATCTGGCGGTGCTGGTCTGGGGCACCTACCCGCTGGCCACGTGGCTGCCGCTGCTGTTCTTGGGCATGGCGTTAGGCCGCTCGGACCTCACCTCACGTCGGCTCGCCGCGGGCCTCATCGCGGCTGGCGCGGCGGTGTCGGCGCTGAGCTACGCCGGATCGGCAGTGCTCGGATCCTCCATGGACACCGCGGCGAACTTCGCTTCGAGCGCGGACTCCTCCGCAAGCGGCGCGGCGTCCACCAAACCCATCCCCGGGGCCGAGATGGACCTCACCGGCATGACCTGCACGCGCGAAGGGATTGGCTTCGTGAGCTGCTACGACGAGCAGGTCTTGGCCGACGAAGCGGCAAGCGCCTCGGAGTCCTCCGGCGAGTGGGGGTCCGGCTACATCGCCTCCTGGCGAGCGGCGGGCGGCTTCGCACATCTGCGCGACAGCATCGTCGCGTCGGGCCCCCACACCGGCGGGATCTTCGAGGTCCTCGGCGCCGGCGGGCTGGTCGCGGCCGTGATCGGTGCCTGCCTCCTCCTCGCCAACCGGCTGCGGTGGCTCCTGCTGCCGGTGGCGGCTGTGGGAACGATGCCGCTGACCGCCTACTCCCTGCACGTTGTCTCGGTGGGCCTCCTCATCACGCCGCTGAACCTGTCGGGCTCGTGGTTCCCGTTGGCCGGTGGCCCCCAGACCAACCTCTTCTGGCTGATCTGCGTGCTGACGCTCATGGCCGTTTGCTCGCTGTGGGCCATCGTCTGGGGGCAGGGCCCGCTAGAGCGAGTCGCGGCCTGGGCGGGGCGCAGCCTGGAGGCTCCTCGACCGGCGGCGAAGGGTCAGGCCACAAACTGATCAGCGCAGGGCGCTGGGGCATGGCTGACCTAGGGTTGGTGGGTGAGTGCCACCAATCCCCGACGCGCGAGCGCGGAGGTTGGCTCACGGATGTGGCCGATCTATGTCGGCGGGTTCATCGGGCCCTTCGGTGGGGCGATGGTTTCGCCGATGCTCCCCGAGCTGCGCAAGGGCCTGGACACCTCCCTTGAGGTGGTCGCCTCCAGCCTGACCGTTTACCTCATCCCCTTCGCGTTGTGCATGCTCTTCTCCGGGACGCTGGCCGAGATCTGGGGACGGCGGCGTACGGTGCAGATCGCCTACCTGTCGTATGCCGCCGCCTCGCTGCTCTGCGCGCTGGCACCGCAAGCCCCGCTCTTTCTCGCTGGGCGGGCCGCGCAGGGGATCGCCAACGCGTTCACGACGCCCATCTTGATGTCCGCCCTCGCCGACGCGACCGACACGACTCGACTTGGTCGGGCGCTGGGCCGCTTTGGCAGCGTCCAGGCCGCCGGGCTCACCTTCGCGCCGGTCATCGGTGGGCTCTGCGCCGCGGTCGACTGGCGGCTGGCCTTTTGGATCACGCTCGCCGCGGCGCTGGCACTGGCCGTCGTGC
>JBAQXA010000627.1:0-2344 GCA_049299195.1 Nocardioides sp. | reverse complement strand
CTTGAGGACCGCCAGCACAGGGGAGGGGTGCAGGAGTTCGTCACGAACCTGCTCGATTGCCTCCACTGCTTGCACAGACGGCTCGGCGATAGGAAGACCGTTGAGGTACTTGTTGTGAGCGAGCATGTTCCGCAACTCAGAAAGCGTCTCCAAGATGCGGAGCTGGCTGTCTCGCAGGTGCCGCCCACGCTTGCGGGCATATTCGGTCAAGAGAGCGCGGAACCGGCCCGGTGCGTCGCTGTTGGGGCCATTCACCGATCGCCTCATGTGATCCTCGATGTCGTTGTACGCACCGGTGAACCGATCCTGCATCGACCGTTCCTCAGTGTTGGTCACAACGTAAGTCCTTCCGTCCGGTCCTGGATTGGTGACAGTCTCACAGTCGCCATGGGTTCTTACGGCGCAAGCCCGTCGCGGTTGGGAGTGGCGGTTCCGCCGGTCGGGCATTGGGCATAGTGTCGTTGAGCACGTCCGGGGTGTGACTCGGTGGGGCAGGGCCCCGGGCCTCTTCGGGATCGAGGATGTGAGAACGACCAATACCGGCGGCTCCGCCAGCACACGACCACACTTGATGGGAGCCGACGTGACCAGGAGCATTAGGACAGGGGATGCGGGCCCAGCGAGGGGGGACTCTGGCGGTCGCTTGATGGTGGCGAGCTACGTGCTGATCGTGGCCGCGACCGCGGCTGTTGGTTTCACCCACGAGTCGACCTGGACGATCCTCCTAGCCGCGGCGCTATCGCTGCCCGCGAGCGTGATCGCACTCCCGAGCTACTACCTGCTCTACGGACTCCTTGCCTTCATCACCAACGCAGATCCATCTGGTGCTTCAGGCTCCACGACCTGCAGCACCGTCGCGGGCGACTGCACCTCGGCCTCCTCGGGCCACCCGGCCGTGTGGTTTCAGGTCACGACGAATGTCATCGGCATTGTGGCGCTCACGTGTGGGGCGATCCTCAACGTGCTATTGCTCCGCCGAATGTCCCCACGCGGTCGGAGTGCACCGAGCGCCTCTCGGCCTCTGGGTGCGTCCTAGTTGCCTTCCTCCTCGATGCCCTCTCCGGAAGAGATCACTCGCCACCACACCCAGGGTGAGGTGATCTACGTCGGCGCTCACGCGACGGACTACAAACTGCGGATCATGGAGCCCGATGCCCGTTGGCCCGGGATTTATGCCGCCGTCGAGAGCCAGATACGAGCAGCCCTGGGCAGTGGTGTCCTTGACATCCAGCACATTGGATCCACCTCCGTGCCCGGACTGCCCGCCAAGCCGATCATCGACGTCGACCTCACGGTTGCTGATCCGACCGACGAGGCGGCATACATCCCTGCCCTTCAGCGGCTGGGGTACGTCCACTGGCTCACCGAGCCGGACTGGCACCAGCACCGTCTGCTCAAGCACCTCGGCGAGCCGCGTGTGCATGTGCATGTCTTCGGGCCTGGCTGCCCGGAGGTCATCCGCCATCGGATGTTTCGGGACTGGCTCAGGATCAACACAGACGATCGCGGGAGATACGCAGCCGCCAAGCGCGTCGCCGCTGCACAGATGGCGGCTACAGGCGAGGACCACGGAGCGCTTGGCTTCGGCATGCGTTACAACGAGATCAAGGAGCCCATTGTGCGCGCGATCTACGCCCGCATGTTCCAAGCTGCCGGGCTCCTCGACTGACGATTTGCGCTTCCCAAGGGCCGGCTCTTGCGGAACGTGTGACAGATCGGTCGCCCCGGCGACCGATTCGTCGCACGTCCGGGAGGGATCGAACTTTCGGCTGGTCCGCAGACGGCTTGGCGTGCCTACGCTGAGGGGGTGAGAAATCCACTGCGCGCGCTCTTGCGAGAGCCACGGCCGTCCGCTCCGCCGGACCGGGTATGGCGGGACTGGGCGCTGCTTGCGTGCGTCCTGGTGGCTGCCCTCCTTGAGGGAGTGTTCCGGGAGGACATTCCCCAGCGGGGGCTAGCGGTGGCGGTGACGCTGGGGTTGTCGCCCCTGCTGTTGTGGCGGCGTACCCACCCGTTCGCGGTCGTAGCAGCCACGTTTGGTGCCGTCGGGGTGGTGGACCTGCTGTTGCTCGCCGCAGGCAGACCAATGCTCGCCATGAACACGTTGGTGTACCTCATGGTGCTGCCGTATGCGCTCGTGCGCTGGGGGTCGGGGCGGGAGGCCGCCGCGGGTGCCGCCGTCATCCTGCTGCCGGCCGGCCTGTCCTTGGTCACCGACTGGACTGGCGTAGCCGAAGCAGTCGGCGGCATCGCGTTGCTCCTGGCCTCCTGCGCGCTGGGCTGGGCCGTGCGGGCGCAGCATGGCACGCGCGAACGCAGGATGGAGCAGGTCAAAGCCGAGGAG
>JBAQXA010000626.1:0-5501 GCA_049299195.1 Nocardioides sp. | reverse complement strand
ACATCGGCCACGGCTCGCTCATGTGAGGATGACGCCATGACGACCGTCGTTCTGCCGTTGTTGCCGCTCGGGCCGGGCCGTGATCTCGACACCGAACGCGGCGTACTCTGCCCGGGCGAACTCCCGCCCGCCTCCGACCCGACGCTGGTCGAGCGGGCCGCTGCTGCCAAGGCCGCGCTCGGCGACCGAGTGTTCATCCTGGGTCACCACTATCAGCGCGATGAGGTCATCCAGTTCGCCGACGTCACCGGCGACTCTTTCAAGCTGGCCCGCGAGGCCGCGGCCCGTCCCGACGCGGAGTACATCGTCTTCTGCGGGGTGCACTTCATGGCCGAGTCCGCCGATATCTTGACCTCCGCCGACCAGCAGGTCGTGCTCCCCGATCTCGCGGCCGGGTGCTCGATGGCCGACATGGCCCGCCTGGGCCAGGTGGAGGACGCGTGGGCGGCGCTGGCTGCCGCCGGGGTCGCGGACCGGGTGGTGCCGGTCACCTACATGAACTCCTCTGCGGACATCAAGGCCTTCTGCGGCCGTCATGACGGCGTCGTCTGCACCTCCTCCAACGCCGAGACGGTCCTGCGCTGGGCCTTCGATCAGTACGCCGATGCGAAGGTGTTCTTCTTCCCCGACCAGCACCTCGGCCGCAACACCGCGGTGCTCCAACTCGGCCTGACGCTGGAGGACTGCGTGGTCTGGGACCCGCGCCAACCCCAGGGTGGCCTGACCACCGAGCAGATCCAGTCGGCCCGGATGATCTTGTGGCGGGGGCACTGCTCGGTCCACGGTCGCTTCCGCGCGGACGTGATCGACGAGCTCCGCGCGCGGCATCCCGAGATCCAGATCTTGGCGCACCCTGAGTGCACCCATGACGTGGTGTTGAAGTCAGACCTGATCGGCTCGACGGAGTTCATCATCAAGACGATCGAGAACGCTCCCCCGGGCTCATCGTGGGCCGTGGGCACCGAACTCAACCTGGTGCGCCGTCTCGCCGCCGCCCACCCCGACCAGCACATCGCCTTCCTCGACCGCAACGTGTGTTACTGCTCGACGATGAACCGAATCGACCTGCCTCACCTCGTGTGGGCGCTCGAGTCGCTCGTCGCGGGTCGGGTGGTCAACCAGATCGTCGTCGACCCCGACACCGAGCACTTCGCCAAGCTCGCCTTGCAGCGCATGCTCGACCTCCCCGGCAAAACCCACCGCGACTAACCCACCCACGCCGACCGGGCACTTATTCCAGGCCGGATGGCCGCCTCCCCGCGGAATAACTGCCCGCTCGCCGCCATATCGGCGGAATAAGTGCCCGCTCGCGCTTAGAGGCCGGGGGCGCCCCAGAGGGCCATCCAGCGGGACAGTTGGGGCTCCATGGGCAGCTCGGGCGCCAGGAGTTCGCGCACCATCACCTCGGTGAGGTTGTCGCGCGTTTGGCTCGTCCCCCCGGCACCGTCGCCGGTAGGGACAAACGGATAAAACGTGCCCTGCTTGTAGAGGTAGACCAGCCCAATCGAGCGGTCGGCGGCGTCGCGGAAGGTGACCATCGAGCACAACAACCCGGAGCCGAAGCCCTGGTCTTGGAGGATCGTGTTGACGGCATGGAGGTCGGTGCACAGCCCGCCCATATCGCTGGGGTCGCGCGTGGCCACGAGCCAAGAGAAGCCGAAGCTGTCTCGCGATAGCGAGACGTCGGGGGCGTCCGGGTTGGCGTTGATGAGCGCCACCACCTCATCCTGCGCCTGGTCGAAGGCCGCGCCCTCGGCAGCGCGGAAACAGACCGAACCGGCTCCCGTAGGACGAATCCCCGCGGCTGTTTCGAGAGTGATCGCCGCGGAGGGCACGAAGAACAGCGCGTCCAGGTTGGCCGGCCGTTGCCGACGCTCCCCTCGGATGGTCTCCCAAAGCCCCATGCTGGCTGCCTAGCTCGGGCGACCGAGCTCGGCCTGGATCCGGGCCAACTGCTCCAACCGCTGCTCCAGGGAGGGATGCGTCGAGCTCAGGGTGCGCCAGGTCTGACCGCTGATCGCGGGGATGATGAAGAACGCGTTCATTGCCGAGGGGGCGCGCAGGTCGCGCTGGGGAATCGCCGAGACCTCCCCGCTGATCTTCTGCAGCGCGGTGGCGAGATGGCCCGGCTTCATCGTGAGGTATGCCGCCGCGCGATCGGCGCAGAGCTCCCGGTAGCGCGAGAGCATCCGGGTCAGGATGAAGCTGATCGCGTAGACCAGCAGGCTCACCAGGAGCGCCACCAGGTAGGCGGGGATCGCGCCGTTGTTGTTGCTGCGGCTGCGGCCCAGGCCGTAGGAGCCGTATTGGGCGCTGCGGGTGAGCATGCCCGCGACGATTCCGGCTGAGGACGCGAGCGTCATCACCAAGACATCGCGGTGCGCGACATGGGACAGCTCGTGGGCGAGCACCGCTTCGAGTTCGTCGGCGCTGAGGGTCTTGAGGATCCCGGTGGTCACACACACGACCGCACGCTCTGGCGAGCGACCGGTTGCGAACGCATTCGGGATGTCGAGGTCAGCGATGCCCACCCGCGGCTTGGGCATGTCGGCCAAAGCGCAGAGCCGGTCGATCATCCCGTGGAGTTCGGGAGCCTCCTCCGGGCTCACCTCGCGCGCCCGCATCGCGCGCATCGCCACCTTGTCCGAGCTCCACCACTGGTAGAACGCGATGCCGATACCCACCAGCCCGATGAAGGGAATCGCCGAGGCGTAGCCGGCTGAGCCGGCGACATACATCAACGTGACGATGAACCCGACGAAGAGGGCGCCGAGCAGAAACATCACCAGCGTCATCCGGGCCGTCAACCCGGCATCTTTGAGGAAGCGCGAACTCGCCAAGACAGGGGACCTCAGCCCGGGATCAGGCCGTCGTCGGCCATCAGGTCACGGACCTCGTCGATGCTGGCATCTGCCGGCGGCAAGATCACGTCGGAGGAGTCCAAGGCTTCCTGGTCGTGAGGGACCCCCGCGCTGCGCACTGCCTCGAGCAGCTGGTGGAGAGCGGCCGAGAAGGCGGCCTCGTCCCCGGCTTCGACGGCAGCCTCAACCGCCGCATCCAAGGAGTTGAGTCGGTCGGTGGCCGCCTCGGACACGTCGAACTGACCCTCACCGAGGATCCGCACGATCATGCCGAGCCCTCCCCCTTGGCCTCCGCGTCGGCGGAGCCGTCAGCGGCCTCGCCCACCAGGGTGGGCTCCGGAGCGGCGATCAAGATGTCGCCGCCGTCTTCGGCTGCCTCGATGGCTTGCGGTGCGGTGGAGCCCTTGAGTCGGGCCAGCTCGGCCTCGACGTCGGACTGGGAGCTCATCGCCTCCAACTCACGCGCGATGTCATCGCCGGCGTTGACCGCGGACACATCGTCGAGAGCGCCCGAGGCGATCAACTCATCGATGGCACCGGCGCGAGCCTGCATCTGCGCCGTCTTGTCCTCGGCGCGCTGAATGGCCAGACCGACGTCACCCATCTCCTCACCGATGCCCGACAGCGCCTCGTTGATGCGGGTCTGCGCCTCGGCGGCGGTGTAGGTCGCCTTGATGGTCTCCTTGCGGGTGCGGAAGGCCTCAACCTTGGCCTGCAGCCGCTGCTGAGCCAGCGTGAGCTTCTCTTCCTCGCCCTGGAGCTGGGCGTGCTGGGCCTTGAGCTGCTCGATCTGGGAGGTCAGCCCGGACTTGCGGGTCAACGCTTCGCGGGCGAGGTCTTCGCGGCCCAGGTCGATGGCCTTCTGCGCCTGAGCCTGGAGCTTGTCGGCCTGCTGCGTCAGCTGGGTCACCTGCAGCTCGACGCGCTTGCGGCTCGTGGCGACGTCGGCGACGCCGCGGCGTACTTTGGACAGCAGATCGAGCTGGCGCTGGTAGCTGTAGTCGAGGACCTCGCGGGGGTCCTCGGCCCGGTCAAGAGCCTTGTTGGCCTTGGACCGGAAGATCATGGTGATGCGTTGCCACAAGCTCATGGGTGCGGCTCTCCTCGTCGACAGCGTGTTCGGGAAGGGTCGCTGACGCGGCCCCGCAGACTTCACCCTATGGCCAAACTCAAGTCGGTGCGAGGCGGATCAGGCCGGTAGGCTGCCAGACAGCCATTCACGGCACCCCTGTCCACCCCCGATGTCGAAGGTCACCGTGTTCAAACGCTCCAAGCCGGCACCCGCCCCCGTCCACGAGGCGAAACCGGGTGGCAAAGGCCGCCCGACCCCTACGCGCAAGGAAGCGGAGGAAGCCGCACGCCTGCGCCTCAAGACTCCTAAGACGCGCAAGGAGAAGGCCGCGGCCAATCGCGAAGCCAGACAGGCCAGCTCCGAGCAGGTGCGCGCAGCGCTCCGCGGGACCGGCGACGAACGCCACCTGCCCAGCCGTGACCGGGGGCCCGTGCGGCGGTTCATTCGCGACTTCATCGACTCTCGCCTCACGATCACCGAGTTCGTGCTGCCGCTCATGGTGATCACGCTCGTGATGGGGTACTCCGGCGTCCCGACGCTGGTGCGGGCCAGCAACGGCATCGTGATGGGCACGCTCTTGGTGGTCATCTTCGACGTGGTGATGACCCGCATGCGGGTGCGTCGGGCCGTGGCCGCGCGCTTCCCCGACGACACCGGCAAGGGCCACGTCTTCTATGCCGTGGCGCGCCTGATGCAGATCCGTTGGCTGCGCGCCCCGAAGCCCCGGATCAAGGTCGGCCAGGCGCTGCCCGACGACTATCGCTGACGCTGTCGCAGCACCCATGTCAGGGCTCCTGGCGGCGGGACTAATCGCCGCAGTCACCTCCGCGGGACTCTTCGGCATCGCCGCAGTCCTGCAGGCCTGGGCGGTGCGGGGGCTGGGCGAGAAGACCGACAGCCTCGGCTGGCTGGTCATCAACATGTGGCGGCAGCCCACGCTGATGGTGGTCGTGGCCGCCTATATCGCCGGCTTCTTCCTGCACGCGCTGGCCATCTGGTGGCTGCCCCTCTATCTGGCGCAAGCCGCCATCTCCTTGTCCCTCCCCATCACCGCGGCAGTGGCGGCCCGACGGCTCGATGAGCCGGTCGGCGCCGTGGGGTGGACGGCTGTCGCCGGCATCATCGCCGGGATCGGGTTCTTGGCCGCCGGCTCCGGGTTCGCCGGTGAGACGCGGCATTCGGAGTTGTTCACCCTCGCGCTGTGGCTGGGCGCGATCCTCCTCACCTTTGCCGGCATGACGGGTTGGGTCGACACCACCGCAGGGCTAGGCGCCCTCGCCGGGTTTGGGTATGCCGGGTCGGCCATCGCCGTCCGCGGTGTCGCCGACCTGAGCTCAACGAGCGTCCTCTCCGCCCTGGCCGTCCCGGTCTACGGCTCGGTGGCCTTCTGGCTCTACTCCATGGCGATGGACCGCGGCGACGTCGCGACGGCCTCCGGACTGGTGATCGTCGGGCAAACGCTCGTGCCAGCGGTCGTGGGGCTCACGGTCCTGGGCGACACGGTGGCCTCTGGGCGTGAGTGGGCCGTGGCGGTCGGCCTCGTCCTAGCGGCTGGCAGCGCCGTGGCG
>JBAQXA010000625.1:0-3896 GCA_049299195.1 Nocardioides sp. | reverse complement strand
ATCTCGAGGTCCGCGAACCGGCGAATGGGTTCAGAGGGTCAGGGGTTCGAGTCCCCTCAGCTCCACCCGACGCACAAGGTTCAAACACAGGCCTGTAGAGATACGGGCCGGGGTTTGGACCTTGTGTGATTTCTCGGCCCAAGTGAGGGCGTTGCCGTTGATTTCGGGGTCGATTAAGACCTCGTACGGTCGCGTGTGCTCTGGCCGCAGGGTGTCGTCCTCGTCGATGTAGATCTTCGTGAAGAGCGCCTGGTTGCACAGCCGCCGGTTGGTGTCGTCGCAGCGCGAATAGATCGCCGCGCAGTTCTCCAGCAGGTCGAGTGCCTCATCGAGGTGCTTGCGCGCTTCGGCATAGTCGCGGTGCTGGGCGTCGAGCTGGTGGGTGATCTGGTCGAGCTCGGTTGAGATTCGGTCCTGCTCGCTCTTGAGGACATTCAGAGGAACGGCTCCGGCGTAATGGGCACGCATGAGCGTCTTCTGCTCGTGCTCCAGTTCGTCACGCCGGGTTGTGAGCTCCTTGAGGTTGGCGGTCTCGGTTGCCATCAGGTGATCGAACTCGTGGTGGAGCATCCCGCCCAGCGCTTCGCGGCGAGTCGCGGTGATCTGCACCCGGTCGTAGTAGGTCTCGACCAAGTGCTCGACGTCGCTGATGAGGATGGACTGCCGGGTGCAGTCGGTGCGCTTGGAGTGGCGACCCGAGCAGACGAAGTAGGGGTAGATGTTGCCGGTCTTGTTCTTGGCGTTCGAGACCACGAGCCGCGATCCGCAGGCACCGCAGAAGACGGTGCCTTTGAGGTAGTGATCGTGGACCTGAGTAGCCTCCTTCGCGCACTTGTGGGCGGTCAGGACGGACTGGACCTGATACCAGACCTCGGCGGGCACGAGCGGCTGATGGACACCCTTGTGCCGCACGCCTCGGTAGATCACGTCGCCCTTGTAATACGGGTTGGTCAGCATCCGGTGGACTGAGGAGATCGCTAGGGGCTTCGCGGGCCGCTTCGGCGTCGGCGCTGTCACCAGTCCGCGGTCGGCCAGTTCGGCGTGGAGCTGCGTGACGGTCCAGTCACCAGAGGCGTACGCCTTGAAAGCCCACTCGACCAGCGGCGCACGCTCAGGGTCGAGTTCGACGGTGCGGAGTTCGCGGCCCACTTCATCGAACACACGGATGTTCTTGTAGCCGATGGGGGCCTTGCCGTTGGTGCCGCCGTTGGCGGCCTTCTGGCCCATGCCCTTGGCGACCTCGGTAGCGAGGTTGCGGGAGTAGAACTCCGCGATGGTCGACATGATGCCGTGCAGCAGCATTCCGGAGGGCGTCTCGTCGATGTTCTCGGTGGCCGACACGAGCATGACCCCGGCCTCTTTGAGGGCCAGATGGATGGCGACATCATCAGCGCGGTTCCGGGCGAGCCGGTCGACCTTGTTGACGATGCAGTAGGAGACGCGGTTTTCCCTGACGTACTCGATCATTCGCATGAGTTCGGGACGGTCGGCCTTACGAGCCGATTCACCGGCGTCGACGAACTCGGCAACGATGACCGCGCCGAGTTGCTCGGCCTTGCGGAGGTTGCCCTCGCGTTGGGCGGGGATCGAGAAGCCTTCGTCCATGCCGCCCTTCTCGGCCTGCTCCCGCGTGGAGACGCGGAGGTAGGAGACGGCAAGGGCAGTGCCGGGCAGGGCGCCTGGGCTGGTGGGCTGGATCACCTGTACGAACGGTTTGGTGCTCATGGCGGCTCTTTCAGTGCGGGTCGCTGATGCTTCCCACCCGCAGATGCGACCTGCCGGCCGCTGGTGGTGCTGTTTGTGAAAGAGCCTGATGGCTGTGGGGAACGACCCGGAGGTCGAAGTTCGCTTGCCCGCCGACGGCGGGATTTAGGGCAACAACACCACGCTTCCGCGCGTGGTACGACCTCATTCTAGTGCTCAGGCCGACAGTTTGGCCGGAGCCGTCAGCGTCGGGTCGCGGTAGGTCTCGGGTGCCTGCGCTGCGAGCTGGGCGGCACGGGTGGCTCCGGTCTCGCGGAGCGTGAGCCGGATCAGCACCTCACACAGTTTGTGGAGGTCGGGACCGTCTCGGTGGACGGCTCGGGCGGAGAGCCGCCGTTCCTCGAAGGGGCGGCGGTCGGTCTTCTTCGTGTACGCGCTCATTAGTGTCTCCTCCTCGGTCGGCGCGGCTACTTGTGCTGGATAGGTGCGCTCAGTGGCCCGGTTCACAGGCCCGGCGGCTCGTACGCTGGCCCGCGCTGCTGCTGGCTCGGCGAGAAGTTGCGGTCGTCCTCGCGTTCGGTGTGGGTGCGCGGCATGACGCGCTTGGTTGCTGGGACGTGATCGCGGAGCGACTGGACTGATACCGGAGCGGGGGCCTGAGCAGCGCCGGAGGCCGTGCCGGGTGTCTCACGGTTCTCCTCTTGCATCGCGGCCAACGCGGTCTCGACGGTTGCGAGCTGCTTCTCGGCTTGGTCGAGGGCTTGGCTGTGCTTGAAGGGCTGGCCGATGCGTTGGGCTGCTTCTGCCTTGGACCGCTCGGCTTTGTCGAGGTCTTCGTGGACGTGGGTGAGCAGGGTGGGGATGGCCGAGACGCGGTTCTCGATGCGCTGGACGAGGCCCACTCCTCCGGCCAGGAACTCGCGCTGGGTGAGCGTGAACGACGATCGCGGGACTCCGGCGAGGCTGGTGGTGACGTTGAGGATGCCCATGCCGGGGCTGGTCCTGACTTCGATGTCGAAGCCGCTGATCTTGCCGATGACGCCGTACTCCTGGCCTCGGTAGGTGGGCATCCACTGGAGCCGGTTGGCCTGCATCCAGCGGTCGAGGGCACCGGCGGCGTCGGCTCGGGAGGTGTAGCTACGACCGTCGAGGGTGATGCGGAATCGGTCGCCGCTGGTGTCGGTGACCAGCGGCACGGCTGCTTCTAGGGCGGCGATGTGCTCGGTGAACCGTGCGATCTCCTCGTCGGCGCGACGTTCGGTGTGGGTGAGCATGTTCTGGTTTCGCTCATGGGCGCGTTGCAGACGTCGGAGCTTGGCGACTTCGCTGGTCAAGGTGGAGTGCTCCAGCAGCAGTGGGTTGCCGGAGCTGAGTGCTTTGGCTTCAGCGGCTGAGAGTGCGCCGGGGTCGATCTCGTCGATCTCGCGGGAGTCGATCCGGCCGCGCATGACCTGGGCGATGAAGGTGGCCTTGCGTTCGATGGTCTGCCACATGAAGGCGTCGAAGGACCGCTCGGTGACGAACCGGACGATGGCGATCTCCCCGTTCTGGTTGCCTTGCCGCAGGATGCGTCCGTCGCGCTGGGCGAGGTCGGCTGGCCGCCAGGGGCAGTCCATGTGCCATAGCGCGACCGCGCGAGCTTGGACGTTGGTCCCGACTCCCATCTTCTCGGTCGAGCCGATGAGCACGGAGATGTGCCCGGCGCGGGCTTGGGCGAAAAGCCGTGCCTTCTCGCTGTCGTTGCTGGCCTCGTGCATGAACCGGATACGGTCCCCGGGGACGCCGCGTTCGTTGAGTTGCAGGGCGAGCTCGTCGTAGGCGTTCCACTTGTCGGGGTTGGGGGTGCCGATGTCGCAGAACACCAACTGGAGTGCCCCCTTGATCGGCGAGGGCTGTCCGGTCAGTGGGTCGAGGTACTCGTTGTCGCGGGTGCGTTCCCACACGGCGGTGATGGCGTCGGCGGCGACGTCGACCTTGGTGGGGCCGGAGGGACGGTTGGGCAGCACCATGCGAATGTCGAGGGCGGCTTTGCGGCCGTCGGTGGAGATGGTGAGCATGTTGTCCTCTTCGGGACGGACTGCCTTGTTCGCCACGGCCTCGGCCCGTTCGCCGAGCTGTTCCACGAATCGCTCGAGTTCCGCGGTCGGCTCGACCGGGACGGTCGCGGCGGCCCGCTGGCCGTCGTCTCGTTC
>JBAQXA010000624.1:0-6474 GCA_049299195.1 Nocardioides sp. | reverse complement strand
TGCGGAGAATCCGCAGCGCCGATGCTGGGCAGCGCCGCATCGTTGAGTCGATCCGGGAGGTGGCCGGGCGCGACGAGGACGGTGTGAAGACGACCGAGCTGTGGAAGTTCAACAAGGCCACGGGCCGCACCGAGTTCACCCGGAAGGCCATCATCCGCGAGGAGGCGCTCCTCGAGGTCGGCTGGGACCCCGACGGCACTGCGGACCTGCGCAGGTTCGCTGAGCCGACCGGTACCGATGGTGATGAGGGGTGGCAGATCTAATGACCCTCTTCGTGGCCTGCGTGCTGGCGGTCTGCCTCGGCATCATCGGGGTCATCCGCACTGCCCGTGGCAAGAACCTGCTCCCGGCCAGGGTGACTACGGCCCGTCGCAAGGTGGTCGAGAGCCAGCAGACTGCACGGTCGATCACGATCGCGTTGATCGTCGGCGTCGTGGTCGGAATCTTGACCCGCTGGCCGGTGGCCGGGCTGATGGCGGTCGCCGTGGTGATGTTGTGGCCGAAGCTGGCGCGCTCGGGTGCGATCGAGAAGCACAGCGTGGCCAAGATCGAGGCGATCGCGAACTGGACCGAGTCGCTGCGCGATGCCGCAGCATCCGAGTCGGGGCTGGAGCAGGCGCTGCCGGCGACCCTGGACGGTGCGCCGGCGCTGCTGCGCCAGCCGTTACGGAACCTGGTCAACGCCCTGGACCTGCGTACGCCGCTGCCGGTCGCATTGGCCCACTTCGCCGACGAGGTCGATGACCGGGGCGCCGACAAGGTCGTGATCGCCCTCTCGCTGACCGCCCAGCAGCGCGCCGGAAGCCTCAAGCGGGTGCTCACGACGCTGGCCTCGAACACCCGCGCCGAGCTGGAGATGCGCCGCAAGGTGCTCACCGAACGCAACGGCGTCCGCCGTCAGTCCAACCAAGTCGCGCTCGGCCTGCTCGCGCTGGCGGGGCTGCAGGCGGTCTTCCTGCGCGGCTGGGTCGAGCCGTACAGCACGGTGTACGGACAGATGGTCCTCGCCGTGCTGGCCGCGGTCTACGTGGGCCTGCTGGTGCGGTTGCAGCGTCTGGCCTCCCCTGAGCCACACCCCCGATTCCTGTCCGGGGCAGACGCCCTGGCACAGGCCACAGGCCGAGAGGTGGCCTGGTGATCCCGATGCTGATCGTCTCCGCGGTCGCGGGCCTGGGACTGCTGCGGCTCCACCGACTGGCGTTCCCCTCCGCACCGCCGCTGGCCGACCAGGCGGCCCGGTGGGAACGGGCACGCGCCCGAGCCGGGCGCCGCGCCCGTCTCGACATCGCACCCGAGGACCAGACCTGGTCGAAGCGGGCCGCGGAGTGGTTCGCCGAGAACCTGCGAACCCGCCGCCCCGACGACATGCAGACCTACGAGCGCGACCTCGCCGTCACCGGTCAGCCGATGGAGGAGTGGCTGGCCAAGCTCCTGGTCTGGTTCCTCATCGGCCTTCTCGGCCCGGTCGCGCTGGTGCTGCTCGGCAACGCCGCCGGACTGGGTATCCCGATCCTCGTCGCTCCCGCCCTGGGGCTCGTGAGTGCCGTGGTCGCGGTGATCGGCGAGGTCCGCCAGCTGCGGGAGACCGCAGGCAAGCGCCGCGAGGAACTGTGCGACGCGCTCTCGGACTTCCTCGACCTGGTCGTGATGTCGATGGAAGGCGGCCGCAGCCACGCCGACGCGCTGCCCACCGTGGCGCAGATCGGCACCGGCTGGGCCTTCCACACCATCTACGACGCCATCGACAACGCCCGACCCAACGGCATGACGCCGTGGGAGGCGCTGGGCGAGGTCGGTGAGCGATTCGGCGTCGTGGAGCTGCTCGACCTGCGGGCCTCGCTGAACCTCGCGCAGGACGAGGGCACCAGCATCCGCAACACCCTCATCGCCCGGGCTCAGTCGATGCGCGATGCCCGACTGGCCGATGCCCACGCCCGTGCGAACAAGTCCACCGACGCGATGCGCAACAACCTGATGGTCATGGCCCTCGTGGCCGCCGCCTACGTGATCCTCGCCCGCGTCCTGTTCCTGTTCTCCGCCTAAATCCAACGTCGATTGCTCGAAGAAAGGAACCACCTCATGAACGAGTTCACCCACCTGAAGATGGCGATGGAGTACTGGCGCTCCCGCTGGGAGGTCGCCCGCCGCGACGAGCGCGGAGCCTCGGCGCCGGAGTACCTGGTGCTGCTGCTCGGCATTCTGGTGATCGCCGGGCTGGCAATCCTCGCGGTCCGCACGTTCGTCACCAACAAGGGCAACGAGCTCAACGGCCAATAGGGCCGGCGAGCCAACCTGCCCCTGGATACCGAGGACGAGAAGCCAGCCATGACCATCCCGAACCGCCGCCGGCCCGTACTGGGCCGAGGTCTGCGCCGCCGCGACGAGCGCGGCATCGCGGCCCCGGAATTCGTGGTCATCATGCCGCTGGTGATGCTGATCTTCCTGATGCTGGTTCAGTGGTCGGTGCAGCTGTACAACGACCGGATCGTGCACGCCGCGGCCCGTGAGGCAGCGGTCGACGCCGCCTCCTGGGAAGGCACCGAAGACGCAGGCAGGCAGACCGCCAACGAATACCTGGCCGACTCCGGCAGCGACCTGTCCAACACCAGCGTCAAGATCAACGTGGGAGCGACCGAGGTCACCGTCACCGTCTCCGGCGAGGTGATGACTCTCTTGCCCGGCTTCACCAAGCGGGTCTCGGCCACTGCCACAGTGCCACGGGAGAGGTTCGCAGAATGACGCGGCCGCCGACCACGACAGCAGACTGGCGAGACGCCATCGACTCCTTCAGCCACAACGGCCCCGGAGGCGATGAAGCGCTCGCAGCCCAGCATCCGGACCTGATGGCCGCCCTCCAGAAGCTGACGCCCGACGACGAGCCACTGAAGATCGGCGGGGAGAGCGTCACCCGCCAGCCAGATGGGTCTTGGCGAGTCGGACGTGACAGGAACCTTGCCTCGCCGTGGGTCGTGGTCCAGTCGCTCCGTTCCTCCCGCCACCGCTACCCGCGCCACGGCCGCTCCTGGCGAGAGCGTCTTCGCGCACCCCGGGACGAGCGCGGCTACGCCGCCGTCGAGCTGCTTGCGATGACCACCGTGCTGGTCGGCTTCATCACCGTCGTCGTCGGCGGCGGCCGGATCGTCGACTCGAACAGCCAGGTTGATGACGCTGCATACGCGGCCGCGCGAGCAGCGTCCCTGGAATCGAACTTCGAGGCCGGACAGATCGCCGGCCGCAAAGCGGCTGCCGACTCGCTGGCCGATCGGGGCAAGGCCTGCACCCACCTGACCGTCTCGTTCGCCGGAACCGACTTCCGCACCTCGGGCCACGTGAACGTCCAGGTCACCTGTCACGCGGACCTGAGCGATGTCGTCGGGTTCGGCCTTCCTGGCGCCAAGGACTTCACCAGCACGGCCGTGGTCCCCATCGAGCAATACCGGAGGCTGCCGTGACGTCCCCGATGATCCGACGGCTGCGACGTCGGCGCGACGAGCGGGGGGTGATCTCGACGTGGACGATCCTCATGGCCTCCGGGGTCTTCCTGGTGCTGCTCGGTCTGGTCTATGACGGCGGCAACGCCATGAACAACCGGATCGCGGCCCACCGCGCCGCCGAGCAGGCCGCTCGCGCGGCCGCCGACGAGATGCGCGGAGTCCGCGACGGCACCGAAGGAATCAACCAGGCGACCGCGACCGCCCGCGCCAACCAGATCCTCGCGCAGGCCGGCTGGAGCGGCAGTGTGAACATCGACGGCCTCGACGTCACCGTGAGGGTGACCGGCAAGTCGGACAACGCGTTCCTCAACGTCCTCGGCTTCACAAGCTTCCCGGTCGACGAGACCGGCACCGCAACATCCATCACGGGCCCGAACTAGGTCCCGGGAGAAGGAAGACAACCATGCTGGGATTGGTCAAGAGACTCGGAGCCCTCGCACTGCTGCTGGGCCTCCTCGTCGGGTTCCCTGCCCTGCTCATCGCCGCCGTGGGCAACCCGTGGCCCGACGGCGGGTTGAACGAGCTGTCACTCATGAGCAACTCAGCCGTGCTCGGGATCATCTCGCTGCTGGGCTGGTTCGTGTGGGCGCAACTGCTGCTGTGCACCCTGTGGGAGATCCCGCCAGCGCTGCGCCATGAGCCCGAGGGCGCCTCACGGATTCCGATTGCCGCCGGCAGCCAGCAGAGGCTCATGCGGATGCTGGTCCACACCGTGCTCGCGGTCGGAGTCACCTCGACGACGCTGCTCGGCGCCCACCCGGCCACGGCCCAGGCCGCACCGGCGGCTCCGCTGCAGCCCGTCTCCCATGTGGCGCACCAGACTCCGGCAGCAGCCCCCGAGACCAGCCCGGCCGCCGCACCGGTCAAGGACTCAGCGGACCACACCCAGGACCACCGTTCCGACCGCCCAACCGTCGTGACCAGCAAGGGCGACACCTTGTGGGGGCTGGCCGAGCAGCACCTGGGGGACGGCTTCCGTTGGCAGGAGATCGCGGACCTGAACCAGGGTCGGGGCATGGCTGACGGGCGCACCTTCAACAACCCCCGCAACATCGAGCCGGGCTGGGA
This sequence comes from Nocardioides sp., assembly GCA_049299195.1. Taxonomy (GTDB): domain Bacteria; phylum Actinomycetota; class Actinomycetes; order Propionibacteriales; family Nocardioidaceae; genus Nocardioides. The sequence goes on along the minus strand of JBAQXA010000624.1, from coordinate 1,912 downwards.
ACTGCTGCTACCCGTCGATGCGACCAACCTTGACCAGCCCACTGGTGCGGACACCGAGCGGGTCGTCGAGAGCGGTGACACCTTGTCGGGGATCGCGCAGGAGACCACCGGCGATGCTGACAACTGGCAGGCGCTGTACGAGGCCAACCAGGACATAGTCGGCCGCGATCCGGACCTGATCCATCCGGGCCAAGTGCTCGTGCTGCCGGGTGCGGGCGCTGTCGACCCCAGCGGAGGGACGGACCCGGGCCACCAGCGCCACCACTCGACCGGCGAGCCCAACGACGGACAGGCGGGCGGCACCGATGCCGGCAACGCCGGCACGACAGAGCAGGACGAGCCGAAGACTCCGGTGACCCCGGCCGCGCCGTCGACCGAGGACGCGGCTCAAGAGACCCCGGCCGCGCCGGATCAGGTCACCTCCGAGGACGAAGAGGCCGATGACGAAGGCGCGATGACCGCGCTGCGGGCGCTGTTGGCCAGTGCCGTGTGCCTCTCGGTGGGAGCGCTGGGACTGGTGGCGGCCAACCGACGTCGCCAGTTCCGTCGCCGCCGCATCGGCCGGACGATCGCCTCGACTCCCGACGAGCTCGTGGAGGTCGAGCAGGCGATCGTCGAGAACGGGTCGGAGGCACAGGAGGACGTCACGTTCCTCGACCTCGCGCTGCGGCACGTGGCCGCTTCGTGCAAGGTGGCGGGCCAACCGCTTCCCCAGCTTGGGGCCGCCGTACTGGGCGACGAGGACCTGACGCTGCTGTTCACCCACCGCGCCGCCAGCGAGGTGCCGGAGGGCTGGACCGCGACTGATGACGCCCGCGCGTGGATGCTGCCGCGCTGGACGTTCCTCGAGCAGGATCTGGAGACCCAGCCTGCTCCGTACCCGGCGCTGGTGAGCATCGGGCAGGACGAGGGCGGCCGTACCTGGCTACTGGACCTGGAGACGCTGGGCATGTGCGGAATCGGTGGCGACCCGCAGCAGGTAGCCGACCTGGCCCGGTTCATGGTGGCCGAGCTGGCCGTCAACGCCTGGTCGGAGGGCAGCGAGGTGCTGCTGGCCGACCAGTTCGGCGCCGAGACCATCGGCCTCAACCCTGCCCGGCTCCGGCAGGTCCAGCGCGGCGACGCGCTAGCCCGGGCCGCCGTGCTGACCGGTGAGATGGGCGAGGTCGAACAGAACCTGGCCGCCGACGTGCTGACCCGCCGCCGCGATGGGCTGCTGCTGGACACCACCAACCCAGTGATCGTCGTGGTGTCCTCCCGCCCAGCGGATGGATTCGTTGCTGACATCGAGGACCGGGACCGGTCCCGGGTCGTGGTCGTGCACGGTGATGAGGAGTCTCCGGCTGTCGAGCTGACAGGGGACGGAATGGCGTTCCTGCCGATGTGGGGGATCAGCGTCAAGGCCTTCACGCTGCCGACCTCGGAGGCGGAGGCGATGGCGGCACTGCTGGCCTCGACCCACAACCTCGAGGACGAGCCGGTGCCGACGACGCAGTCCGATGACGGCCCGCTGGGCAAGTACGCCCGGGCTGATGGGTCGTTGCGCGATGAGTACACCGGGGCCCGGCACACCGAGGGCAACGACCCCTCTTCCCAGCTTCCCGAGGCCGACGAGGTCTACCTGGCGACCGCTGCGACGACCTCGGAGGACCTCGCCGCGGCCGCACCGAGCGTTCCGGAGGAGATCCGCGCTGAGATCGCGGCGCTCGACCCGACGCTGGACCAAGACGTCGCAGACTGGTTCGACGAGTCCTCGCCGCGGCCCAAGATTCATCTGCTGGGTCCGGTCGCGGTGACTGCCCTCAACGGCGGCGACCCCACGGCGCTCGACAACGCTGGCGGCACCGTCTCGTTCATCGCCTACCTGGCCGTTCAGGACCACGGGGTCACCGGCGAGCGGGCAGCCGCGGCG
>JBAQXA010000623.1:0-4834 GCA_049299195.1 Nocardioides sp. | reverse complement strand
AGATTGCACCGATCGGTCAGCGAGACGCGCAGATCTGTTGCCACTCGGCCGAAACGGTCCGCAAGCGCCATCGAGGTCACCCGAGGGAGTCTAGTGCCGCACACCACCAAGACCGGCCCGGTAACCTCGCAGCGTGCGTTCGTGGAGTTTTCTGCTCAGCCGGCGGTGGCTCGGTTTCGCACTCGTGGTCGTGCTCCTCGCGACACTGGCCTGGTGGCTCGGCGAGTGGCAGTTTGGCCGTCTCGAGCAGCGCAAAGAGCGCAACCACGTCTTCGCGGGCAACGTGCATGCCGATCCGGTCGCCGTCACCGACGTGCTCAACACGCGGAGCGGTCCCCCCGCCAGCGCCGAGTGGATGCGCGTGGAGGCGACCGGAACCTACGCGCCCGAGGACACCGTGATCGTGCGCTACCAGACCCGCAAGAGCACGTCGGGAGTCGATCTCGTCGTCCCCTTCCGCTTGAGCGACGGCACCACCTTGTTGGTCGACAGAGGCTGGCTGCTGACCCGCAACGACGCCACCGAGAAGCTCGACCTGCCCGATCCGCCCGCGGGTGAGGTCACCATCGTCGGCTGGGTGCGCGCCGATGGCACCGGGGGCAGCACCCGCGTCAGCGCGTCAGCCGACTCCGGCTTCACCACCCGCGCGGTCTCCAGCGTCCGGATCGGCGCGGCCCTGGATCGACCGACGTTGCGCGGCTGGGTCCACCTCGACACCGAGTCCCCCGAGGCCGCCGACAACCCGCTGCTCAAGGTCGAGTTGCCCGACCCCGGCAACGGACCGCACTTCTTCTACGGCCTGCAGTGGTGGTTCTTCGGCCTGCTTGCCGTCGGCGGCTTCGCCTATCTGGCGTATGACGAGTGGCGGGGCGCCACAGCCGGCCGCCAGCCCAAGGCGACGGCTGGACGCCAGCGGTCGAAGCGCACTACGCCTAAGGGGCCGGCTCGGCGCTGACCGTATCGGCAAACTGGGTGCGGTAGAGGTCGGCATACAGCCGGCCTGCGGCCAGCAACTCCGCGTGGGTGCCCCGCTCGACCACTCGCCCACCGTCGAGCACAAGGATCATGTCCGCGTTGCGCACGGTTGAGAGCCGATGCGCAATCACCAGCGACGTCCGCCCCGAGAGCGCCGCATCGAGCGCACGCTGGACGGCCGCCTCGGACTCGCTGTCCAAGTGGGCGGTGGCCTCATCGAGCACGACGATCGGTGGCGCCTTCAGCAGCAACCGCGCGATCGCCAGGCGCTGACGCTCGCCGCCGGAGAGGCGATAGCCACGGTCGCCGACGACAGTGTCGAGCCCGTCGGGCAAGGCCCGGATCAGCTCCGCGACTTGGGCTGCTTCGAGGGCGTCCCAGATCTCCTGCTCCCCCGCATCGGGGCGGGCATAGCGCAGGTTGGCGCCGATCGTGTCGTGGAACATGTGGGCGTCTTGGGTGACATAGCCGACCACGTCGGTCAGGGAGTCCAACGTGGCGTCTTTGACATCCACCCCGCCGACTCGCACGCGGCCGGCATCGGCGTCGTACAGCCGGGCCACCAGGTGGGTGATCGTCGTCTTGCCGGCCCCCGACGGTCCTACGAGAGCGATCATCTGCCCCGGTTCGGCGGTGAAGCTGACCTCGTGGAGGATCTGGCCGCTGGGGCGTCCCGACACCCGGGTGATCGCCTCCAGGGAGGCGAGCGAGATCTCGTCGGCCTCGGGGTAGCTGAAGTCGACCGCGTCGAACTCGATGCTGGCCGAGTGGGCCGGGAGCGGCTTGGCCCCTGGCCGCTCATCGACGAGGCGAGGCAGGTCGAGCACCTCAAAGACCCGCTCAAAGCTGACCAGGGCCGTCATCACATCGATGCGCACGTTGGACAACCCCTGCAGGGGGCCGAGCAGGCGCAGCAGCAGTGTCGCGAGCGCCAGCAACGTGCCGACGCTCAGTTGGCCGTTGATGGCCAAGAGCCCTCCGGCTCCATAGACAAGTGCGGTGGCCAGCGCGGGCACGGTCATCATCGTGGCGATGAAGACCCGCGTGATCAGCGCGATCCGCACGCCGAGGTCGCGCACGAGGCCCGCCTTGGTAGCAAACACCGCGTCTTCATCGGCAGAGCGCCCAAACAGCTTGAGCAGCATCGCGCCACCGACGTTGAAGCGCTCGGTCATCACGTTGCCCAGGTCGGCGTTGCTGTCCATCTGCCGCCGGGTGAGCCCGGCCAGCCGGGCGCTGACCCACCGCGAGGAGAGGAACAGCAGCGGGAAGAGCGCCAGACACATCAGCGTCACCCGCCAACTCACGGCGAGCATCGCGACCCCGACCACGACCACAGAGATGAGGTTGGAGACCGTGCTCGACAGGGTCGAGGTGAAGGCGCGTTGGGCACCGATCACGTCGTTGTTGAGCCGGCTGACCAGGGCCCCGGTCTGGGTTCGGGTAAAGAAGGCCAGCGACTGGCGCTGGACATGGGCAAAGACGTTGGTGCGGAGATCGAAGATCAGCCCCTCCCCGATCCGAGAGGAGAGATAGCCCGAGGCCACCGACAGCAGCGCCCCGGCGATCGCGGTCGCGGCCATGGCTATCGCGAGCCGAACGACAAGCCCGCCGTCTTGTTTCAAGATGCCGTCATCGACGATGCGCTGCACAAGCAGGGGCGTGACCACGACGAGCAAGGAGTCGACGATGGTCAACGCCAAGAAGATCGCGATCGGGCGGCGGTGCGGTCCGGCGAAGCCCAACACGCGGCGGACCACCGCGCGATCGACGCGGGTCGCGACGGAGTCGCGGTCGGTCCGGATATGGCGCCAGACCTGGCCCGCGCCCGGCATACCCATGCTCACTTGGTCGACTCGTGTCCTGGGGGAATCATGCGAGCGCAACCAGGTCGACGTAGTCCTCATTCCACAGGTCCTCGACGCCGTCGGGCAAGATCAGGACCCGGTCGGGTTCGAGCGCCCGCACCGCACCCTCGTCGTGGGTGACCAGCACGATCGCACCGCGGTAGCTGCGGATCGCGGCCAGCACCTCCTCACGCGAAGCCGGGTCGAGGTTGTTGGTCGGCTCATCGAGCAACAACACATTGGCCGCCGAGACCACGAGCGTGGCCAACGCGAGACGTGTCTTTTCACCGCCCGAGAGGACCCGCGCGGGCTTGTCGACGTCTTCGCCGCTGAACAGGAAGGAGCCGAGCACCGACCGAGCCTCCGTCGCGGTGAGCGCGGGGGCAGCACTGTGGAGGTTCTCCAGCACCGAGCGGTTGACGTCGAGGGTCTCGTGCTCCTGGGCGTAGTAGCCGAGCTTGAGGCCATGGCCGGGTACGACGGAGCCTGTGTCGGGTTTGTCGATCGCCCCGAGGATGCGCAGCAGCGTGGTCTTGCCGGCGCCGTTGAGGCCGAGGATGACGACGCGGCTGCCCTTGTCGATGGCCAGGTCGACGTCGGTGAAGACCTCCAGGGAGCCGTAGGACTTCGACAACTCGGCAGCCGTCAGCGGTGTCTTGCCGCAGGCCGCCGGCTCGGGGAAGCGGATGCGGGCAACCCGATCGGCTTCGCGCTGGGACTCCAGGCCCTGGGTCATCCGCTCGGCACGCTTGAGCATGGACTGCGCCGCCTGAGCCTTGGTCGCCTTGGCGCGCATCTTGTTGGCCTGGTCGACCAGTGCCGCGGCCTTGCGCTCGACGTTGACGCGCTCGCGTTTGCGGCGCCGCTCGTCGACCTCCCGCTGGGCCAGATAGGCCTTCCAGCCGACGTTGTAGATGTCGACCACCGCAGGGTTGGCGTCGAGGTGCAGCACCTTGTTGACCGTTGCCTCCAGCAGCCCGGTGTCGTGGCTGATGACGATCAGCCCGCCCTTGTGGTTGGCCAGGAAGCTGCGCAGCCACACGATCGAGTCGGCGTCGAGGTGGTTGGTCGGCTCGTCGAGCAGCATCGTCTCGGACCCGGAGAACAGGATCCGAGCCAGCTCCACGCGGCGGCGCTGGCCGCCCGAGAGGGTGCGCAGCGGTTGGCCGAGGATGCGATCCTCTAGACCCAGCGAGTGCGCGATGACCGCGGCCTCGGACTCCGCGGCATACCCTCCGGCGGCGTGCATCTCGGCCTCTGCTCGGGTGTAGCGCCGCATGGCGCGCTCGCGGTCGGCGGGTCGATCGCTGCCCATCTCGACCTCGGCCTGCCGCATGAGCTGCAGCGACCGGTCCAGGCCGCGAGCGGACAAGATGCGGTCGCGGGAGAGCTGTTCGGGGTCCCCGGTCCGCGGATCCTGAGGGAGATAGCCGATGGTGCCGGTCCGCTCGACGCGACCAGATGCCGGGAGCGCTTCGCCGGCGAGGACCTTGGTGAGCGTCGTCTTGCCGGCGCCATTGCGGCCCACGAGACCGACTCGGTCGCCAGGACCCACGCGGAAGCTGACCTCGCTCATCAAAAGTCGGGCACCCGCACGAAGCTCGATGTGATGGGCGGTGATCATCAGGCGGTTATCCTACGTGCGGGTCCATCGGAGTTCACCAGGGCCCATGGCACTAACGCGCCGCCGCGGCGGCGCGAGAGGAAGGACGCGCGATGCGTTTCAACCCGAAGGCCCGCCTCGACACCAGCCGCACCTCCGATGGAGGAGGCGGCGGCATGGGTGGGGGCATGGGTGGCGGCCCGATGCGACTGCCGATTCCCGGGGGCACAGCCGGTGGCGGCGGCCTGGGAATGGTCGTTTTGATCGTCTTATTCTTTGTGGTTACTCAGTGCATGGGTGGAGGCAGCGGGTTGCCGGGCGGCCTACCGGCGCCGGACAACACCACCGACACCAGCCGCGTCGCCCCCGAAGACTCCGGTCGCTACGACCAGTGCAAGACCGGCGCCGA
>JBAQXA010000622.1:0-4075 GCA_049299195.1 Nocardioides sp. | reverse complement strand
ACGCCGAGGCGAGTGCGCGCCGCGTCGAGGCGGGACTCCGCATCGCGTAGGGCGGTGACGGCCTCGCGGGCGCGTTGAGTCGAGCCCTCTAGGTCGTCCTCGGCCTGGGCGAGCTCGTCGCGGACCTCGTGGCGACGGTCACCGAGGCGATCGGTGCCGTTGGCGGGGGTCGACAAGGAGAGCGGCACCAGGATGCCGAGCAGCAGCGTGACAAGCAGGCCGAGCGTCGCGGCGTACGCTCCGGAGAGCGCAACTCGACGGCGGCCGGCACGGGGGAAGGAACGCACCGGTAGCCCTTGGTTCGGGGAAGTGAACTCCCTGAAGGTAACCGAGCGAGGTCAGACTTTGAGGTATTTGCCGGTCAACACGAGTGTCGGAATCAGCGTCAGCAAGGGGCCGAGTACGGCGACCGCCATCAGCACGTCGAGGAACTCCGAGGTCCCCACCCAGGTCAGGAACGTCAGTTTCTCCTTGAGCTGGCCGGTGATGCCGAAGTGGAAGAACGCCCACAAGGTGCTCCCGGCGAGCGCGACGCTGATCATCGCCGTCACCAGCGCCTCCATAAGGAAGGGCAGCGCGATATAGAGGCCGGAGGCGCCGACGAGCCGCATGATGCCGATCTCCTTGCGGCGCGCGAACGCGGCCAGGCGGATCGTGTTGCCCACCAGCAGCAGCGCGGCGAAGACCAGGAAGGCCGCGATCACGAGCGCGCCGAGGGTCATGTAGCGGATGGTCTGATAGATCGGCGCCAGCGTGTCGCGCATGTCCCTGACGCCGGAGACCCCGTCGAGCCCAATGATCGCGCTGATGATGCCCTCGAACTTCTGCGGATCCTTCAGCTCGATCCAGTACGACTGAGGCATCGCATCGACGGTCGCGGCCGGGTTGGGGCCGGTGAACTTCTCCTCGCCATAGAGCTCTTTGACCTTCTCAAAGGCCACCGCGGCCGACTCGTAGCGATAGCCCGCGACCTCCGGGTTCTCCTCGATCACCGCGACGAGCGCGTCCCGCTGGGCTGCGGTGACCTCACCGGTGCAGGCGACGTTGGCGTCATCGGGCTTGCAGAGCCAGACCGTGATCTCGAGTTGGCTGCCCCACTGCTCGGCGGTCCGGTCGGCCTGCCGGTTCAACAGCAGCCCCAGCCCCACGAGGGTCAAGGAGACAAAGAGCGTGAGCACCACCGCGACGTGCATGGACAGATTGCGGCGCAGTCCCTGGCGGAGCTCGGAGAAGACGTAGCGAAGCTGCATCGGTGATTGCTCTTTCGTGGACGCTTAGATGGTGGGCTGCCCGTAGGCGCCCTGGGCCTGGTCACGGACGAGTTGGCCGTCGACGAGTTCGATCACGCGCTTGCGCATGGTGTCGACGATGCTCGCGTCGTGGGTCGCCATCAGCACGGTGGTGTCGGTCGACTCGTTGATCCGCTCGAGCAGCTTCATGATGCCCTGGGAGGTGGCCGGGTCGAGGTTGCCCGTGGGCTCATCGGCGATCAGGATCATCGGCCGGTTGACGAAGGCGCGCGCGATCGCGACCCGCTGCTGCTCACCGCCGGACAGCTCGTGCGGGAGCCGGTCGGCCTTGCTGTCGAGTCCGACGAGCTCGAGGGTCTGCGGCACCGTCACCCGCACGTGCGACTTGGGCTTGCCGATCACCTGGAGCGCAAACGCGACGTTTTCGGCCACTGTCTTGTTGGGCAGCAGCCGGAAGTCCTGGAAGACGGTGCCGATCTGGCGGCGCAGCCGCGGCACCTTCCAGCCCGCGAGGCGGTTGATCTCCTTGCCGGCGACATAGACCCGGCCGCTCGTGGGGCGAGTCTCGCGCAGCACGAGGCGCAAAAACGTGGACTTGCCCGATCCGGAGGCGCCGACGAGGAAGGCGAACTCGCCCTTCTCGAGGTCGACGGAGACCTGATCGAGGGCGGAGTGGTCCTGCCCCGGGTAGGTCTTAGTGACCTTTTCGAACCGAATCACCCGCTCGACGTTACGCGAACGGTGGGCGCGAAGGGGAATCCCTCGCCGGGGCGAAGGCAGTTAGGCTCCCCGGTATGTCGCACCCGGCCGCCCCCGGTTTGCGCTCGGGCGTTTTCGGGATCGCAGGCCGGGCCGCCGGTCGTGTGGCCGGGGGGTTGGGCCTGCTGGTCGCGCTCGCGGGTTGCTCGGCGCTCGGCGGTTCAACCGCGGGCGATCCCACTCCGCCAGCCCCGACCAGCGTCGCGCTGGAGGGCTTCGACACCTCGTCGATTCGCGTCGAGCGAGCGGACTTCTGCGACGAGATCCCCGGCGCGTCCGTCGAGCGCGCCTTGGACGGCAAGGTGACCGGCGAAGGGCACTACTCCAGCGGCGTGCCGGCCGAGATGGAGTCCGACCTGGTCGACATCAGCCACGAGTTCGGGTGCCGCTTCAAGGGTCCGTTGGGCGCGGAGGCGCGTGCCTGGGTGTTCGCTCCCCCGGTGGACGCCGCCCGGGCAGCGGGCCTGGTGGCGGAGCTTAAGGGAGCCGACGGATGTGTCCCGCTGCCGCCCGCGCCGGCATACGGCAATCCGACCGTGGCGGTGGCGTGCGGCACGACCGGACAACCGTCGATCGTGATGGCGGGGCTCTTCGGTGACGCCTGGCTGACCTGTTCGTTGCGGCGGGCGTCGGCGAGCGATTGGGACGGGCCGCGCCTTTTTGACGAGGCGGGGCGCTGGTGCGTCGCGGTGGTTCAGGCGGCCGAGGGCGCGTAGGCAGCCGGAATCTTGGACCTGAGCCTTGGGCCAGCTTTTGGGGCGGCTGCTCGGAGGCGGCGAGGTCAGGCGGAGGCGCGCTCGGCGCCGCGGCGCCAGCGGATGCCGGCCTCCATAAACGCGTCGAGATCGCCGTCGAAGACCGCCTGCGGGTTGCCCGACTCGTGGCCGGTGCGCAGGTCCTTGACGATCTGATAGGGGTTGAGCACGTAGTTGCGCATCTGATCGCCCCAGCTCGCGGCGACGTCGCCCTTGAGCTCCTTGAGGTGGGCCTGCTCCTCGGCCTTCTTGATCGCCAGCAGCTTGGCCTTGAGGATCACCATCGCCGAGGCCTTGTTTTGCAGCTGCGACTTCTCGTTCTGACAGCTCACGACGGTGCCGGTCGGGATGTGGGTGAGGCGCACGGCGGAGTCGGTGGTGTTGACGCTCTGGCCGCCCGGGCCCGAGGAGCGGTAGACGTCGACGCGGATCTCTTCTTCGGGGATGTCGATCTCGTCGGTCTGCTCCAGCACCGGCACCACCTCGACGGCGGCGAACGACGTCTGCCGGCGGCCCTGATTGTCAAAGGGGCTGATCCGCACGAGGCGGTGTGTGCCGGCCTCGACGCTGAGCGTGCCGTAGGCGTAGGGCGCGTGGATCGCAAACGTGGCCGACTTGAGGCCCGCCTCTTCGGCATAGGAGGTGTCGAAGACCTCGACGGGGTAGTTGTGCTGCTCGGCCCAGCGGACATACATGCGCATCAGCATCTCGGCGAAGTCGGCGGCGTCGACCCCGCCCGCGCCGGAGCGGATGGTCAGCAGCGCTTCGCGAGCGTCGTACTCCCCGGAGAGGAGGGTGCGGACCTCGAGGGCCTCGACGGCCTTGCGGACCCGGCCCAGGTCGGCGTCGGCCTCGGCGAGAGTGTCGGCGTCGTCTTCTTCGGTGGCGAGTTCGACGAGCACGCCGAGGTCCTCCACGCGGCCGTTGAGTTCGGTGAACCGATCGAGCTCACCGTTGAGGATCGACAGCCTGCCCGTGACCCGCTGGGCGTTGTCTTGGTCGTCCCACAGGTCGGGCGCGGAGACCTGCTCCTGCAGCTCCGCGATCTCCCCACGCATCGCCGCGAGATCCAAGACCTGCTCGATGGTGTGCATGGTCGCTTGAAGCTGCTTGATCTCGGCGTCGAAGTCGGTGGCGGCCATGGTCGGCAAGGCTACCCGCCCGCGCAGCTCAGAGCGTGATCGCGCCGCTGAGCTCCGGGGTCCACGGCAGCACAGCGGCAGCCGCGATGTGTCGGTCGAGGGCTGCCGCCCCCGCTGCGGGCATCGGCGCGATCCGCCGCGTGCGGAGGTCGACCCAGCACTCCAGCCC
>JBAQXA010000621.1:0-2412 GCA_049299195.1 Nocardioides sp. | reverse complement strand
CGGTCATCGACCCGACGCGGACCGCCGAGCGCCTAGCCGGCCTCGCACACGTCGTCACCCTGGGCGGTCGTCCCGCCAGCCACGCCCTAACCGACGCCCTTGGCGGGTCCGAACTGTCCGTCTTCGGCGGCGCTGCTCGCCTCTACTGGCCCGGTATGCACCTAGGCGGTCGGCGAACCGACCACCCCCTATGGCTGCCGGAGCGGCTGCAGCAGGGAGGACGGAACAGGTTCGCAGCAGTGCTGTTCGCGCGACTCGGCCGACTCAGTGCGCTCACGCTCGGCCCGCCTGAGCTCGAAGCGAGGCTCCGTCGTCAAGCGCAGGTTGACCAGCGCGCCGAAGCCGCCGAACGGCTTGCCGCGCTGACCCGCCAAACCAACGAAGCAATGCGCGAGCTCGACCTACTACGTGCCGAGCCGCCGGTCCTGGTCGTCCCCGACGACGACCAGGCCGAGTACTACTTCGCCCAGTGGGAGGAAACCAACGACGAGCTTGAGCGCGTCGCGAGTGAGCGAAATGAGCTCCAAGAGGAGAACGAGGGCCTGCAGCGCCAGCTGGATGTCGCCCTTGAGAACATCAAGACGATGGCGATCGCCACGGCCTCATCCGATCATGGCGACGCCGAAGACGAGGAAGAACACCTGCCAGACCCAGCGCCAGATACCGTGCTGGACGCCGTGAAGCAGGCTGCTGCGCTATGCACACAGCTCGAGATCCTTCCCGAGGCGTACACCAGCGCCCGCGGCAGCGAGTACCCGGCGCCTCAACGAGTCCTCGAAGACCTGCTCGCACTCGACAAGGTGGCGCGCGACTGGTCGCGCAACGCGCTGCCCTCCGGCGGGTTCGAGGAGGCGTTCATCCAGGCGAACATCAGCTGCTTCCGCTCCGGAATCAGTTCGACCGCGCGCCAGCAGTACGGCAAGGACTACGAACGCTCCTACAAAGGCGAGACGATCATGCTTGGCCCGCACCTTGCTCGCGGTGTCGGGGCCGTGACCACAATCCTGCGGATCTACTGGTACCTCGACGCCGAGACGCGCACGTTCGTCGTCGGCCACGTCGGATGCAAACTCCGCGACGAGAGCAACTCCTGAGCGGATCTGTCGAGCGCGAGACCTCGCTGTGGCACCGTCCCGGCGCCAATGTGTTCAGGCGCTGAGCGCAGTCATCGCCTCGATGTGTTCGGCGACGTCTTCGCGGAAGCCTGGGTGGCGACCCAAGTTGCCCTGCTGAAGCCGGCTGAAGAAGCCCCTGGCACCTCGGATGCTCAGGGGTTCGGCAGCTTCCCGATCCAGTTCGTCAGCCAGGTGGCGATACGCGCCATGCAAGGGGAACTCCGACAGCCCGGCCACGGTCCACATGGTGCCGTTCTCGCCCCAGGCCGCTGTTGGCCACGCGCCCTGTCGTGGCTCGCGCAACGCGTACTCGGCGACGACGGGCGCGGGCATCGCAAGGCGGCCCGCAACCCACTGCGCGACACCGACGGTGACCGCATTGCCGACGAGTTTCCAGCGAGGGCCGTTCCTCTTGGCGCTCACGCCCTCCACGGACGTCCAACCGCGGTCGAAGCCCTGCATCGCCTCGGCGTCCTCGATGGTCGGCTTGAGGAACCGGCGGCCCACGTCGGCATTGGGCAGCCACACGGCTGGCGGCGACGGGATGCCGATGGTCGATCCACCCTTGAGTGTGGGTACAGCGTCCTGAGCCCACCCCAGACCACCGCGACCCTCCGTCCAGTAGAAGCCGAACGCGTCGGCGGCCAAGTCTTGTTCGGAACGCAGACCGGCATCGTCCGCGAACAGTACTTCCCGCGGGTCGATGGCGGTCGAGGCGACAAGGATGACTCTCCGCCTGCGCTGAGGGACACCCGTGAACCGGGAGTCGACGACCCGGTAGGCCCACCGGTAGCCGAGATCCTCGATCTCCCCGATGAGGTACTCCATCGCCTGCCCGCGGTTCAGTGCCAACATGTTCGGCACGTTCTCGATCACCAGCGTGGGCAGTTCGCGGCTCTTCGCTGCGAGCCGGAGCGACTCGAAGACATGCTTGACCAGTCCGGAGTTCTCACCGGTGATCCCGGCGGTGCGGCCCGCCTGCGAGAGGTCTGTGCAGGGAAAGCCCGCGGTGACGACGTTGACTTCCGCCGGCAGGTCGGTCAGTTCGCGAACGTCCGGGTGTACGTCCACTCCTGGGAACCGCGACGCCAGCACGCACTTCGCTGGGTCCCACCACTCGCACAGCAGGGTCGTCTCGGCGTCGCTGCCCAGGGCCCTCTGAAACCCGAGCTCGATACCGCCGATACCGGCGAACAGCCCGGCCACCTTGAAGGTTGGGCTGGTCACTGATCCTCCGATGTTCGGCGAGTGCGTTGGTGCTAGCGACGCTAGCCGATCCTCGGCGAAAACTCGAGAG
>JBAQXA010000620.1:0-2685 GCA_049299195.1 Nocardioides sp. | reverse complement strand
ACTGTGCTCCAGGAGGCGATCCTCGATCGCCTCGACCCCGCGGACCGCAAGGGGCTCCCGGTCGAAACGATCCCCGCCGCGCGCGGGATCGATGAGGCCCGCTCCCGCTGCGACGCCGATGGGGGGGCGCTGTTTACCCTCGCCCCACCGCGCCCCGAAGCCGTGCTCGAGGTCGCCGACGACGGCGAGATCATGCCCCCCAAGGCCACCTACTTCGAGCCCAAACCCGCCGCCGGCCTCTTCCTCCGCGGATAGGCGAGCGGCGCGAGCGGGCACTTATTCCACCCCGCGGGCGCCGACCGGGCACTTATTCCAGCGCGCGGGCGCCGACCGGGCACTTATTCCAGGCACCCAGACGCTGGCGCGTCAGCCTCGGTACGCGGCGTACCCCCGCTGGATCCCGATCTGGTCCGCGACGAACTTCGCGTCGTGCCACACGCCCCAGATGAAGCTGGAGCCGCGGCGCGATAGCCAGGGCAGTCCGAGGAAATAGACCCCCGGCTCGGTCGACACCCCGCGGCGGTGGCTGGGCCGGCCGGACTCGTCGAACGCGTCCACGCGCAGCCAGGAGTAGTCGGTGGTGAAGCCGGTCGCCCACACGATCGCTGTAATCCCAGCTTCCGCGAGGTCGAGGGAGGCGACCGGAGAGGTGAGGCAGTCCGGGTCGGGGAGGAACTCGCGCGCGGCGGGCTCGGCCGGCAGATCCAGCCCGTTGCGCTCGACATAGGCATCGGCCTCGTCGAGCAGCGCGAGGTAGTTGGCGTCGCCTGCCGCGATGGTCGCGGCCAGTCCCGGCCCAAACCGCACCACGCCGTCGGCATACGACTCGGTGCGCCCGACGAGCGTGATCCCGTCCGCGGCCAGTGCCCGGAAGTCGACCGTGTGGCCGCCGTCGGCGCCGCTGACCGCGATCGTCACGTGCTCGGCCCCCTGCGGCGGGGTCTCCGCATCCCACTTGCCGAGGACGCCGAGCCACCAGCAGAAGTCGCGGTCGCGGTAGGCCCGCGGCGGCCGATCATGTGGCCCGACCGACAGATAGACCTCGCGGCCGGCCGCACGCAGCTCCGCTGCGATTTGTACGCCGGATGAGCCGGCCCCCACGACCAGCACTGCCCCCTCCGGGAGCTGCTCGGGGTTGCGGTAGGCGTTGGAGTGGAGTTGCACGTCGACCGCGCCTTCGGGCACCAGGGCCGGGATGACCGGCACCTGGAAGGGGCCGGTGGCGACGACGACGAACCGCGCCTCCCAGACACCTGCCGAGGTCTCCACCCGGAAGCCGGGCCGTCCGGCCAGGCGCGTCACCGACGTGACGTCGACGCCCGTGTGGACCGGCGCCTCGATCTGCTCGGCGAAGGCGGCGAAGTAGTCGGCCACCGTCTCCTTGGCCGCGAAGGCGTCCGCGTCGACCCCGAGCTCCTCAAACGAGCGGCTCGGGAAGCGGTCGTGCCACGCCGGGCCGTTGGCGACCAGGGAGTCCCAGCGCTCCGAGCGCCACCGCTCCGCGATCCGCGCCCGCTCGAGCACGACGTGGTCCACGCCGAGGTTGCGCAGATGTTCGCTGGCCGCCAGGCCGGCCTGGCCGGCGCCAACCACCACTACTTCGGTCTGCTTCGCTGTCACGACTCCTCCTTCGGGTCGGCAAACACATCGATCGCTGTCCACGCCAGCGCAATCGCGGCGTCAATCAGGGCACGTTCGGCGTCCGGGCCGACGCAGTGGTCGGCAAACGCGCGTTGGTGGTTGAGCGCGGGCCACGAGTTGATGCCCACATAGGGATGGATCGCGGGCACGACCTGCGACACGTTGCCCATGTCGGTGGAGGCGCGGTTCATCCGGCGCCGCACGGTGTCGTCGCTGAAGACCCGGCCCAGCGCCTCCGCGTTGCGGCGGTATGCCGCGAGCGCACGCGCCTCGGCCCGGAACTCGGCATAGGGCTTGCTCTCCGGCTCGATCTCCAGCGTGCAACCGGTCGCCAGCGCGCCCGCCTCAAAGCAGCGCCAGACCTTCGCCTCGGTCTCCGCCAACTCCGCCATCGAGCCAGCCCGGACGTACCACCGGCCCTCGGTGCGCTCCGGGATCGCGTTGGGCGCCTCGCCACCGGCGGTCACCACGCCGTGGACGCGGACGGTCGGCGGGAGCTGTTGGCGCAACAGGCCGACGGCGACCTGAGCGATGGTGAACGCGTCGGCCGCGTTGACCCCCTGCTCCGGGTACGCCGCCGCGTGGGCGGCCTTGCCGGTGAACCGCACCAGCGAGTGCGACACCGCGAAGGCCTCGGCCTCGGCGACATCAACCGGGGCCGGATGCGCCATCATTGCGAGGTCGAGGCCGGTGAAGGCGCCGCGTTCGAGGAGTTCGATCTTGCCGCCGCCGCCCTCTTCGGCCGGGGTGCCGTAGACCTCGACGGTGAGGTCCAGGTCGTCGGCGACCTGAGCCAGTGCGGTGCCGGCGCCGACGGCAATGGCGGAGATGAGATTGTGCCCGCAGGCGTGGCCGAGCCCGGGCAATGCGTCGTACTCAGCGAAGACGCCGACGCGTCGTGACCCCGCGCCGCTGACCGCGCGAAACGCGGTCGGCAGGCCGAGATAGCCGGCCTCGACCGCAAAGCCCGAGGCGGAGAGTGCCGCCCCAACCGCAGCGCTCGACCGGTGCTCCTCCCACGCGACCTCGGGGTCGGCGTGGAGC
>JBAQXA010000619.1:0-2203 GCA_049299195.1 Nocardioides sp. | reverse complement strand
CGCGGAGCCTCCTGCCTGATCTGTATGCCGGCAACGCGCGGAGGCTGCTCGGCCTCTAGCGCCGCCGTACCTAGGGCTGCAGCACCTAGCGCCGGGGCGCGTCCAGGCGGATCACCCGGACCATCCGGACCGAGAGATCGCCGCCTTCGGTGAGCACCCTGAAGTCGCTGCCGTCGGCCAGGGTGCGCCCCGGTTGGAGGCGCAGCCGGAAGCTGGCGGTGTGCCAGCCACCTTCGCTCCCCACGCGCACCGTCGGGCTGAGTCGGCGCGGCGTCTGCACCCGGAAGCCGTCGGCCTCGTCGGCGAAGTAGGTCACCTGAATCACGACGTCGTGGCTGCGTCCGGTGGCGAGGAAGCGCCGGTCGATGCGGAAGGCCAGGGCCGAGTTGCCGCTGGCGACATCGGTGCGCAGTCCCTCATACGACGTCCCGTTCTCCCGCGTCGGATCACGGCGGTGCACGTCGACCTCGGTGCGGTGCGCGACCGCGCCCGGCGTATCCACCTGCTCCACCCAGCGCTCGAAGTTTCGCGTCCACGGCCGGGTCGCCCACCTGCGCCCACCGGTGAAGGGGCCGCGCTGGTCGGCCCAATAGCGATCCTCGGCTTCGCGCAGCGCGACCCAAGCGTCCGCCGCCGTCTGCGGCCGCTGGCCCAGCGAGAGTCGCATCCAGTCCCAATGCGCCGGCTCGATGTCCATCAGCGACGGTCCGGGGACGACATACAGCCAGTTCATGCGCAGTTGCAGGGCCTTGAGGTTGGCCATTGTCATCACGTAGGCCGGGTCCAAGCTGTTGAAGCCGCAGTCGACGAAGCACTCGTTTTCGGTGCCCACCACCTGCTCGGCCCCAGGTGGCGCGGGGTCATCGAGCCAGGAATCGGCTACCACGAGGTGCCCATCGGGCCGGATCGAGCTGCGATAGGCCGGGGTCTCGTTGAGGTGGAAGTTGAACTCCTCGGTGATGCCGTTGCGGACGCCAAAGCCGCGCGCGACGGCCTCCCCGGCCAGGAGGTTCTCGGCCCCGCCGAAGGGACCCCACGGATAGTCCTCGCCGGTGAAGACCAGGCGGCCCACCTGTGGCCCGGCAATCTCGGCCAGATCGGTCAGCATGCGGTCGAACCACGCGAGATAGGTGGCCTCGTCGAGGGCGCCGGCCTCGACTGCCGAGCTCATCATCTCGTAGTCGAACTCGCTCCACGTGAAGCCGCCGGGCACATAGGCGAAGCGGAAGTCGGGGTCAGCCAAGATCCCTTCGTCGCGCAGGAGCATCCGCCAGGTCTCGGCGAGCTCGGTCCACACGCACTCATCCCAGAGGGGCAGGTGGTCCTGGCCGTCGTAGTCGGTGCCGATGGCGGCAACGCCGCACTTGTCGGCGACCCACGCGGGTGCCCAGTCGACGCCGCTGGAAAACATGCGCACCCAATAGGGCCCTGGCTCGGCGAGCTGACTGTGCAGGGAGTCAAAGCTCATCCCCTGAGCGTCGCCGAAGGCCTCCAGATCAAGCGGTCCCGTCTCGCGGGGCCGGACCTGAGCCCAGCTGACATCGACCGACCGCACATAGATCTGATCGCCGGGGGAGTCCTGCTCGGAGTAGAAGCCGGAGAACGCGGCTGGCCTTACCCAGGCAGGCAGCGACCAATCCATGCCCTCCTGGACCCGCGCGTGTGATCCGCGCGGAGGTTTGAGGACGTGGTGCGGCCCGGCGGTGTCGAGGGTGGGCGGGCTGGCGGCCTCGGTGGGACCTGTTGGGGCCGGGGTGTCGGCTGGGGGCTTTCCCGTCGGAGCGTCCGCGTTGACGCACCCCGTCAGGGCAACCAGGAGGGCGACGAGCGCGGCCCCCAGAGCACTCCTCAACGGCTCAGCGGAGCCACGCCGGCATGAGCGGACCGTGAGCCGCAATCATCGCCGGAACCAACTCATCTTGGGTCGGTAGCGAGAGGGAGGCCGCCGCGTTGGGGTCGACCATCACGGCCTGGTGGACCATCCGTCGGTCCTCGTTGACCGCGGCCTGGGTGACGAGATCGACGACGTTGAGGAAGTTGCGGTTGAGCGCGGCGCCGACCGGGGGAAGCAAGCCGCTCATGACGCGCGGGTGGGCTCCGGAGCCGTCGATGACGGTCGGCACCTCGACCCCGAGGTCGGACTGCAACTCGGCGATCAGCCCGCGGTTGGCCACGTTGGCGTGAATCGTGACCGGCTCCCCGG
>JBAQXA010000618.1:0-1800 GCA_049299195.1 Nocardioides sp. | reverse complement strand
TCGCCGAGGGCCGGGTGGTCTAGGTGCCAGGTGAGCTTGGCCATCGTGTCGGTGGTGGCCTGAATGTTCGCCCCGAGGACGTCGGCGGCAGCCGCTGACGGGGCGAGGCCTAGGACGGTTCCGCCTCCTTCGATCCAGGCGTGGGCGAGGGCGCGCATCGCTGTGGTCTTGCCTGCGCCGGCGGGGGCGATAGCCAGTTGAAGACGGGCGCCAGAGGTCGCCATCTCCCGCACCAGGGTGGCCTGTCCGGCGTTCAGCGGTAGGCCGTTGGCGTTGGAGGAGTGCATGGCCAGGTCGACAGCGGCGTCGGGCACGCGCATGCCGTTGCGTTGCCCGGCCCACGCGACGACGCGGGCCTCGGCGGCGAGCAGATCGGGGGAGGTGTACCGGGCCGAGCCAGAGATCGTGTACACGCTGGCGCCGTCGCTGCGGCGCAACGACTCGGGTACCTCGACCAGGTCGCCGGCGGGGGTCAACGGTATGGAGTGGCGGGTCAGGACCTCGTCGATGAGGAGGCCGACGACCCGGTCGATGTCGGTGGTGTCGAGGTCCACGCCGCGGACCTGGCGCCAGGCCTCGGCCTCCACGTGCCAGCGTTGCCAGTGTGATCGACGCGACTGCAGCGTGGCCTGGATGCCGGCTGCGGTGGTGTGGATCCAGGCACTGTCGACCCGGTGGCCGCCGCGGTGCTGAGGGGTCAGCGTGGCGGCGATCATGGCCTGCACCTGGCGAGGCCCGCCGAGGACCTGCGCGGCCTGTCGTGCCCACGTTGCCCGCTGCTGGTCCAGGCTGCGCGGCTCGTGTTTGGCCTCGCGGGTCATCAGGGTGGCCTGCTGGGCCAGTTGGATCGACTCGATCGGTGAGGGTGGCCGCCCGTGGGTTGACTGGAAGTCCTTGGCCAGCAGCCGTCGCTGGGCTTCGATGCTCTCTCGCCGTGAGGACCAGTGGTTGTTGAGGTCGGGGTCGACCCCGACGATCTCCCGGACGGGTCGCTTGCGCGCGTCGGGGTTGGGGCGGGCCTCGAACCGCACTCCCAGGGCGCGGCGTAGGTGGTGTTCGAGGCGGGTGTTGTAGGTCTCCGAGGCGGCGACGTTCGCCTTGTAGATCAAGCGGCCGTCGATCGCCAACCATTTGCCGCTGCCCTTGGCGCGGACCTTGTTGGCGACCGCGACGTGGGTGTGCAGGTCGGGGTCGCCGGCCCGCGAATCCCTGTGTGTGAAAGCGGTGGCGATCAGGCCGGTGGTCTCGACCTGCCGGATCCCGTTGGTGCCCTCTCGGGTGAACAGAGCGTTGTCTTCCAGGTAGGTCAGGGCGTCCCGGACCGCCAGCTGGTGGGCTCGTTCGAAGGCGGCTGCGACGGGTTTGTCGGCGATCGCCCACAAGGTGCTCACGCTCTTGACGGGTGAGAAGGTTAGGTCGAATCCAGCGACGGCGGTCGTGCGGGGCCGGGAGTGCTTAGCGATCGTGGCGGCTATTTCGCGGGCATCGACTGGGTCCCTGTGGAACTCCTCGCGGAACAGTTCGACGGCCACTTCGGTGCGGATGCGGGCGCGGTCCGCCAGTGTTCCCAGGGCGTCGGCGGACAGTCCGCGTTGGACGTTGACGGCGGCGACCCGTTGGGCGACTCGGCGGCGAAACTCCGAGACGTCGCCGTCGTAGACCTTGAACGGCGTTCCGAGCCAGGTGGCCCGCTCCTGGGCAGCCACGTCGAGACCACCGGCTGCAGCCGTGGCCCGCAGTTGCTCGGCCAGCGGGTGACGCCCACTGCCGAACAGGCTGCGCATCTGCTCCTCGGTGACC
>JBAQXA010000617.1:0-1660 GCA_049299195.1 Nocardioides sp. | reverse complement strand
GCGCCGAGGGTCGCGAGCAGCGGACGCAAGCGCCGACCGTAGGCAGCGCCCACGTCTTCGGACCCAGGCGCCAGCTCGACGGCCTTGTCGCGGCTGAGCAAACCGACGACCACGACATCGCTGCGGGTCTTGGCGGGGCTGGCCGAGCGGAGCCGCATCGTCACCGACGAGGGGCCAGGGGGGAGCTTTCGACTGGAGCGAGTCACGGCTGCAGGATAGCCACGGCAGCGCAGTATTCGGCGCAGGTGCTGAGGTAGGTTTAGCAACCATGGCCGACACTTCGTCCCCCGCTGCCGACTTGCTCCGCTCCCCGCTCCACGATCGCCACGAGGCGCTCGGCGCCAAGTTTGCCGAGTTCGGCGGCTGGTCGATGCCGCTGGAGTACGCCTCCGGGGTCGTCAAAGAGCATCACAGCGTGCGCGAGAGCGTCGGCATCTTTGACGTCAGCCACCTCGGCAAGCTCGTCGTGCGGGGCCCAGGGGCCGCCGACTTCATCAACGCGACGCTAACCAACGACTTGGGGCGTATCGGCCCCGGCCAAGCGCAATACACGCTGTGCTGCGATGACGCGACGGGCGGCATCGTCGATGATCTGATCGCCTACCTGCACGCCGAGGATCGCGTCCTGCTCGTGCCCAACGCCGCCAACTGCGCCGAGGTCCACCGCCGGCTGGCCGCCGAACTTCCCGAGGGCATCGAGATCCTCGACCACCACACGTCGTATGCCGTGTTGGCCGTGCAGGGCACGAAGTCCGACGAGGTGCTCGCTCGGGTCGGACTGCCGGTCGGGCACGACTACATGAGCTTTGTCGAGGCCGAGTTCGCCGGCAGCGGTGTGGTCGTCTGCCGCACCGGCTACACCGGCGAGCGGGGCTACGAGTTGGTGGCGCCCGCGGAGGTTGCCGGAGAGCTTTGGGACGCCCTGCTGGCCGCAGGGGAGGAGTTCGGCATGCTCGCGTGTGGTCTCGGTGCCCGCGACACGCTGCGCACCGAGATGGGCTATCCGCTGCACGGCCAGGACATCTCCCTCGACACCACCCCCAACCAGGGGCGGGTCGGTTGGGCGGTCGGCTGGAAGAAGGAGCGCTTCTGGGGTCGCGACGTCATCGTGGCCGAGAAGGAAGCCGGCGTGAAGCGGGTCCTGCGCGGGCTGATCGCCACCGGACGCGGCATCCCGCGACCCGGCATGGGCGTGACGCTGGTGGCCGACGTGCCGCTGTGCGACATCACCTCCGGCACGTTTTCGCCGACGCTCAAGAAGGGGATCGGCCTCGCGCTCGTGCCGAGCTTCGTCAACCCTGAGGCCGAGCTGGGCGTCGACGTGCGCGGTCGTCGGGAGATTTTCCAGCTCGTCAAGCTGCCCTTCGTCGACACCTCGGTGCGCGAGAGCTGAGCGCCGCGTGGTCAACGTGCCCGAAGCGCCGCAGTCCCCGCGAGCCCCGGCCCCGGTCGAGCGTCCGTGGAGCTGGGTGTTGCTGAGCGCCGCAGGGGAGCCGATGTCGGTCGGCGCGGCATACGACGAGCAGCGCTTTAGCGCTCAGGGCGACGCGGAGTCCTGGATCGGTGAGATCTGGGCCGAGCTGGCCGACCTCGGTGTCGACGCCGTCACGCTCCTCGAGGCGGACCGCACGGTCTATGGCCCGATGTCGCTGCACGCCTG
>JBAQXA010000616.1:0-2380 GCA_049299195.1 Nocardioides sp. | reverse complement strand
GGCCGCGATGGCTGCCACGCTGCGTCGCGAGGGCTTCCGCACCTATCGCTCACACATTCGCGACAACGTCGGCTGCACTCAGGACGCCTTGGCGCAGCTTGAAGCCCGCGTCGAGGCGATCGCGATTCGGCGAGATGGCCCGGTCCGCTTGGTTGGCCACAGCCTCGGCGGGTTGCTCGTCAGAGGCCTGGCCGCGCGCCGACCCGACCTCGTGACGGGACTTGTCACGCTCGGCAGTCCGCTGCTGGCGCCGGGGGCTCATCACGCCGTGTTGGGCGCGACGCTGGAGACTCTGGTGCGACTGAGCGCCGCCGGAATGCCGGGGCTGATGTCGGCAGATTGCGTCGGTGGGCACTGCGCCACGCGGTCCTTCAACGAGTGCCAAGCGGCGCTGGCTCCCGGCCTGGCCTTCACCAGTTTCTACTCCCGGCGCGACGGGATCGTCGATTGGCGCTCGTGCCTCGATCCGGCGGCCGAGGCCGTCGAGGTGTCCTGCTCGCACGCGGGGATGGCGGTCGATCCGCGGGTGCGCGCGCAGGTTGTGGCTGCGCTCAGTCCGTGACGGAGCCGTGCTCGAAGTCCACCGACGAGTAGGCGCCGAGCTTGCCGAAGCGATGCTCGGAGGTGATGGAGCGAATCGTGCCCGAGCGGGCGCGCATGACCAAGGAGTGGGTCGTCGCGCCACCACCCCGGTAGCGCACGCCGCGCATCAACTCGCCGTCGGTGATCCCGGTGGCCACGAAGAAGGCGTCGTCGCCCGTGACGAGGTCGTCGGTGGAGAGGAAGTGGCCGGGATCCAGGTCGTGCCCCGCGTCGAGGGCCCGCTGGCGCTCCTCGTCGTCCTTGGGAGCCAGGCGCCCTTGAATGACGCCGCCCAGGCACTTCATGGCGCACGCCGTGATGATGCCCTCCGGTGTGCCGCCGGTGCCGAGCAGCAGGTCGACGCCGGTGTCGGGGCGGGCAGCCATGATCGCGCCCGCGACGTCGCCGTCGAGAATGAACTTGATCCGGGCGCCGGTCTCGCGGATCTGCTCGACGATCCCGGCGTGGCGTGGGCGGTCGAGCAGGACGACGGTGACGTCTTCGGTGCTGGAACCCTTGGCCTTGGCCACCCGACGGATGTTTTCGGCGACGGGCAGGCGGATGTCGACGACATCGGCGGCCTCCGGGCCGGTGACGAGCTTCTCCATATAGAAGACCGCCGAGGGGTCATACATCGCTCCGCGAGGCGCCACGGCGAGCACGGAGATCGCGTTGGCCATGCCCTTGGCGGTCAGCGTTGTCCCATCGATCGGGTCAACGGCAACATCGCACTCCGGACCGGTGCCGTCGCCCACTTGCTCGCCGTTGTAGAGCATGGGGGCGTTGTCCTTCTCGCCCTCACCGAT
The DNA here is from genome assembly GCA_049299195.1 of Nocardioides sp. Classification (GTDB taxonomy): domain Bacteria; phylum Actinomycetota; class Actinomycetes; order Propionibacteriales; family Nocardioidaceae; genus Nocardioides. The sequence goes on along the minus strand of JBAQXA010000616.1, from coordinate 992 downwards.
CACGACGATGCCGTCCATCGAGACGGCCGCGATCAGCACGCGCATGGCCTGAACGGCGACCTCGTCGGCTTCGTTTTTGTCGCCTCGACCGACCCACCTGCCGGCGGCCATGGCGGCCGCCTCGGTGACCCGGACGAGTTCGAGCGCCAGGTTGCGGTCGGGGGCCTCAGGATGGTGGCGATGGGTCATGTCCTGATCGTAACCACCTGGGAGGGTCGGCGTGCGCGGGCCGTCAGACCCACGCTCAGCTGGACTCGGCGATGCGCCTGTCTAGCCGAATCTGAGCGGCGTCGAGCAGCTCGTGGCAGCGGTCGGCGAGCGACTCGCCGCGCTCCCAGGTGGCGAGCGCCTCGTCGAGCGTGACGCCACCTGTTTCGAGGGATCGCACCACCTCGACGAGTTGATCGCGGGCCTGCTCGAAGGTGAGATCGGCAGGGGAGGTGGCCGCGGCCTTGGCGCTCGCCGCGCGGGAGGAGTCAGACATCAGTCACTCGCCTTCTTCGGAGTCTTGGGGGGTCGTTTGCTGGCGGGGCGGTCGACGACGACGCTGAAGCGACCGTCGGTGACGCGCACGGACAGGCGCTGTCCCGGTTGGGCGGCTTGGACCTGCGTCACGAGCTGTCCGTCGTCGCCTTGCACCACGGCGTAGCCACGTTCGAGGGTGGCGAGCGGACTCAGCCCGCGCAGTCGGGCGCGGCGGTGGATGAGGTCATCGGCGCTGCGGGTCACGAGCGTCTGAGTGGCACGCTGGCCACGCTCGCGCAGTGCGGTCACGCTCTGTCGCTGAGCGGCGAGCTCACGATCGGGGGTCGCGAGCACGGGCCGGCTCCGCAGCCCGGCGAGCGCGTGTTGCTCGGCGCTGATCCGCTGGGCGATCACGTGGCGCAGGCGCCCTCGCGCCGCCGCCACCAGCGCCTGCTCCTCGGCGAGGTCGGGGCAGATGAGCTTGGCTGCATCGGTGGGGGTGGAGGCTCGGACGTCGGCGACGAGGT
>JBAQXA010000615.1:0-2102 GCA_049299195.1 Nocardioides sp. | reverse complement strand
ACTCCATAGACAGCACACGCACCGGGGTACCCACGCGGCGAACCACCCTTCCAAACAGGGCGTCGAATCCGACGGGATACTCCCGCGGCGACAGTTGATGAGTTGCACGCTTGGTAGCCGCGGTGTGTGTGTAAGCGGCGGCACTCGACACGCTCAACGTGTTGTCGGGTGCCGCTCGCATGTCTCCTCTCGCGGCGCTCCCTGCCGCTCCGGAGCCGAGCCTCATAGCCAGGCGTCAATCCGCCCCCGCAGCCCCTTCGCATCCAACCCATGCGCCGCCAGGTGCTCGCGATGGCTCCCATAGCGACGCAGCTCGCGGCGGCCGACACCCAGCGCAAGCAGCCGCACCGGCCGGTCCGACAGCGCTTCAGCCACCACCCGCGCCGAGGTCCCCTCCAGCCAGGGCTCGATCACAATCACCTCCGGCGACACGATCAACTCGCGCAGCACCGAGCCGTCGTAGGGCCGCACGGTCGTGGCATAGAGCACCGTCGGATCCAGGTGCTCAGTCGCCGCTAAGGACGCGTCCATCAGCCCCCCGAAGACGAGCACCATCGGCCCCGCCCCGCGGCGTACGACGTGCACGCCCGGCTCGATGAAGGCCAACGCATTGCGCTCCTCGGCCAGCCGCACGTAATGCAGCCCCGACGAACCCAGGGCGCGTCGCAGCACCGCGGCGACCTCCTCGGGGTGACCGGGGGCGTGGATGGTGGCGTCGAGCGTGTCCATGAGGGCGACATCGCCCGGGCTTTGGTGGGTGCGCCCAGCAGTGGGCCCGTCGAAGGAGCCGCCGGTGCCCACGAGTACGCCGCCCACCCCTTGATGGCAGAAGTCGAGCTTGATCTGCTCAAACGCGCGCTCGACGAGGAAGGACGAGAAGGTGTGCACGATCGGCCGCATCCCGGCCAGCGCGAGGCCTGCCCCCACGGAGACCAGGAGTTGCTCGCGGATCCCCACGTTGATCACCCGCTCCGGATGGTTGCGGATCGCCTGGGGAAAGAACCGGCTGCCGATCTCGGCCCAGACCAGGGCGGCGTCCTCATGCCTATCGAGCAACCTCGTCACCTCGCGGCCGAAGGCCGCCCGCGCGGAGATCATGCCGCCACCTCCGCGATGACCACGTTGGGTCGACTGGCCTCGCGGTGGCTCAGGGCCGGTGCCAGTGCGGCGGCATCGCGCCCATCGACCACCGCGCAGTGCCAGCCCTCGACCTCGAAGCGGGCCGCGAGCTGACCCGGGACGCGATAGCTGCGCGAGGCATTGTCGACCACGACAACGGTGAGCGCGGCGAGCCCCAGCGCCGCGGCGATCTCGATCGCCTCCTGATTGGAGCCCTCGTCGAGCTCGGCGTCGCCCACCAGCACGACTACGCGCGCGGAGATGCCCAGCGCACGCAGGCCCAGCGCCGTACCCACGGCCAGGGGCAGCCCGTGGCCCAGAGAGCCGGCGGAGATCTCGACGCCCGGCACGAGATTGCGGTCCGGGTGGGCACCCAGCGGCGAATCGAAGCTCAGCCACTGCGCGAGCCACTCCTCCGCAAAGAAGCCGTGCGCGCACAACACCGCGTAGTAGGCCATCGGGCCGTGGCCTTTAGAGAGATAGAAGCGGTCGCGCGCCGGGTCATCTGGGCGGTCCGGCGAGACCGACAACACGCTCTCGTAGAGGACCTGGATGACCTGCAGTGTTGAGGAGGCCGCCAGGTCGTGCTTCTCGTCGCCAGCCATCAGCGCCATCAGGCGCAAGATCTCGTCGTCCACCCGGCCATCCTCCAAGCTCAAGTTAACTTGAAGTCAATCCGGGGCGGGCAGTCAGGACACTGGGCTCGCCGCCGCGCCCGCGGCATACGCCGTCGCGCAGTGCATCAGCCACCGCCGTACGCCGCCCTCGCCGCCCTCGCGGTAGGCCGCCAGCTCCTCGGCATAGGCGTCGATGCCCATCGCGAGGTGGCCCACCTCCGGGACGGTCACCGAGGTGGGATCGACCCCCCGGGCGGCCAGCACTAGGCGTTCGGCGGCCCGAGCGACCAACCCGTCGCAGCTGCCAAAGAGCGCTCCAGCAGCCACCTCGGCATGGACGATCGCAGCAACACCCAGTGCGGGAGC
>JBAQXA010000614.1:0-5197 GCA_049299195.1 Nocardioides sp. | reverse complement strand
GGCTGAGGCCGCCGCGATCACACCCACCGGCATGACGGCCGTCCTCGGTGGTGACCGCGACGAGGTGCTCGCAGCCCTCGCCGCCCACGGGCTCACTCCCGCCAACGACAACGGCCCCGGCCAGATCGTCGCGGCCGGCACGATGCCCCAACTGGAGGCGCTTGCCGCCGCACCGCCGGCCAAGGCGCGCATCATTCCGCTGAGCGTTGCCGGCGCCTTCCACACGGTGCATATGGCTCCGGCTGTGTCGAGCCTGGCTGCCCTGGCCGCCGGCCTGGCTCCGGCCGATCCCGCCACGCCGGTGCTCTCCAACCGCGATGGTGCGGCGGTGCACAGCGGTGCCGACCTCCTCGATCGCCTCGTGGGTCAGATCGCCAACCCGGTCCGCTGGGACCTCTGTATGACGGCCATGCTCACCGCGGGCGTCACCGGCGTCCTTGAGCTCGTGCCCGGCGGCACCCTCACGGGCATCGCTCGCCGCGCCATGAAGGGCGTCGCTACGTTTGCCCTCAAAACCCCCGATCAACTCGACGAGGCACGCGCGTTCTGCACCGAGCACAGCGCCGCCCCCGCAGACGGAGACAATGCATGAGCCGCAGCGAACACACCGCCATCTTGGGAGTCGGCTCCTATCGCCCGTCGCGGGTCATCCCCAACTCCGAGGTCGTCGAGGCCATCGACTCCAGCGATGAGTGGATCCAACAGCGCTCCGGCATCAAGCAGCGCCGCTGGGCGACGCCGGAGGAGACGATCCAACTGATGAGTGTTGCCGCGGCGCGCGGCGCCCTCGAACAAGCCGGCATCGACGGCTCCCAAATCGGCGTGGTCATCGTCGCGACGGTGAGCCACCTGCTGCAGACTCCGGCCGTTGCGACCCTCGTCGCCCACGAGCTCGGCACCCAGAAGGCGGCTGCCTTCGACATCTCCGCAGCCTGTGCCGGCTTCTGTTACGGCGTCGCCATGGGCTCCGACATTGTCAAGGGCGGCAGCGCCGACTACGCGCTGGTCATCGGCGTGGAGCGGCTCAGCGATCTCACCGACCTCCACGACCGCGGCACGGCCTTCATCTTCGCCGATGGCGCCGGCGCTGTCGTGATCGGACCCTCGGAGACGCCCGGGATCGGGCCGGTCGTGTGGGGTTCGGACGGCGAGCACTTCGACTTCATCCGGCAGCGCGAAGACTGGCGCGACGTCGTCGGCACCCCCGACGAGCCCGGCACCGGGCTGATGCCCCATCTCGTGATGCAGGGCAACCCGGTCTTCCGGTGGGCCTCCTTCGAGATGGCCAAGGTCGCCCAACAGGCCCTCGAAAAGGCCGGCATCACCTCTGCCGAGCTCGACGTCTTTGTCCCGCACCAGGCCAACATGCGCATCATCGACGCGATGGCGCGCTCGATGAAGCTGCCGGCCCACGTCCGGATCGCCCGCGACATCGCCGACCAGGGCAACACCTCGGCCGCGTCGATTCCGCTGGCTCTCGACCGGATGTTGGCCGATGGTGAGGCAAAATCCGGTGATCGGGCGCTGTTCATCGCCTTCGGCGCCGGACTGGCCTACGCTGCCCAAGTCGTGACCGTTCCCTAACCCTCGATCCTGTCGCGTCAGCATCGACGCGCCAGCGCGTTCCGACGCACACACCACCACAAAGGAGAAACACCAGATGGCAACCACCGAAGAGATCCGCGCCGACCTCGCCGAGATCGTCAACGAGGTCGCAGGGATCCCGACTGAGGATGTCCAGCTCGACAAGTCGTTCGTCGATGACCTCGATGTCGACTCGCTGTCCATGGTCGAGGTCGTCGTGGCTGCGGAGGAGAAGTTCGGCGTCTCCATCCCCGACGACGAGGTCAAGAACCTGCGCACCGTCGGCGACGCCGTCGCCTTCATCGAGAGCGCCCAGGCCTAAGTCCTGACGCTGTCTTAACCCGTCGCTTCATCGTCACCCCCGACCGAGAGGAACACGCATGTCTCGCGTCCGAGTCGTTGTCACCGGCCTAGGTGTCACCTCACCGGTCGGGGGTGACGTCGCAACCACCTGGGAGGCGCTCCTCGCCGGCCGCTCCGGCGTCCGCAGTCTCGAAGATGCCTTCGGGGAGGACTTCCCCGTCAAGGTCGCGGCCCGCGCCGCGGTCGACCCCACAGAAGTCATTGAGCGGGTCAAGGCCCGGCGACTCGACCGTAGTTCGCAGTTGGCCATGGTGGCCGCGATGGAGGCCTGGGCCGACAGCGGCCTGGCCGACACAGAGGTGGAGAAGGAGCGCCTCGGCGTCGCCTTCGCCTCCGGGATCGGCGGGGTCCACACGCTGCTGGCCAACCACGAGACGCTGCAGGAGAAGGGCTTCCGCCGGGTCTCCCCCCTCGCCGTACCGATGCTGATGCCCAACGCTCCAGCCGCCCAGGTCGGGCTGCATGTCGGTGCGCGCGCCGCCGTGAATACCCCCGTCTCGGCCTGCGCCTCGGGCAATGAGGCGATCGCGCTGGGTCTCGACCAGTTGCGGCTCGGCCGCGCCGACATGGTGCTCGTCGGTGGCACCGAGGCCGCCATCCATCCGCTGCCGATGGCTGCGTTCGCCAACATGATGGCGCTCTCGAAGAACACCGGCGATCCGACCAAGATCTCGCGTCCGTGGGACAGCGGTCGTGACGGCTTCGTCTTGGGTGAGGGCGCCGGCGCCCTCGTGCTCGAAACGCTGGAGCACGCCACCGCACGCGGCGCGCGGATCTATGCCGAGTTGCTCGGTGCCGCGATCACCAACGACGGCCACGACATTGCTCAGCCCGACCCTGAAGGTCGGGGCGGCACCCGCGCCATGGCAACGGCCATCGCCGAGGCCGGCATCGCGCCCGCCGACGTCATTCACATCAACGCCCACGCCACCTCAACCCCCCAAGGCGACATCGCCGAAGGTCTGATGGTGCACGCGGTGCTCGGCAAGCATGCCAACGACGTCGTCGTCACCAGCACCAAGTCGATGACCGGTCACCTGCTCGGTGGTGCCGGCGCCCTGGAGGCGGTCGCCACGGTGAAGGCGCTCGTCGACCGGGTCTCCCCGCCGACCATCAACCTGGACGACAAGGACCCTCGCGTCGACCTCGACATCCCGACCACGAAGCGTGCGTTGCGCGCCGGCGACGCGGCCGCGATCAACAACTCGTTCGGCTTCGGCGGCTCCAACGTCGCGGTCGTCTTCGGCTCGGTCTGACCGCCAGCTAAACCACCCCCGCTAGACGACCCCTGCTAGACGACCCCTGCTAGACGACCCCTGCTAGACGACTTGGTGAAGCCAGCGCACCGGGGCACCGTCTCCGGCGTAGCGGAAGGGCTCAAGCTCGTCGTCCCACGGCTTGCCGAGCAGGCGGTCGACTTCACCCACCAGCGTGGTCTCACCGAGGGCGGCCTTGACGACCGCGGCCTTGAGGCGATCTTCGGGAATCATGATGTCCCCGTGGAGGCCCGTCACGGCATGGAAGATGCCAAGCGTAGGCGTGTAGGAGTACCGCGCCCCCTCAGAGACCGCGGTCGGCTCCTCGGTGACTTCGAACCGGAGATGTTCCCAGCCGCGCAGTTGGGAGGCGATGGCTCCGGCGGAGCCGACGGGACCGGTGAAGGAGTACTCCGAGCGGTAGGTGCGCGCTTGAGCGGCCTGCGGCGTCCACTCCAACTGGACGCGCGAAGACAGCACCGTGCCGAGGGCCCACTCAATGTGCGGGCACAGGGCGGTCAGGGCTGAGTGCACGAAAAAGACACCCCTGGTGAGGGGCTGTGTCGACCCAGCGTTGACGGTGCTGTTGTGTGTGGTGGTGCTGGTCACCTCGGAACCTCCTCCAACGACGGCGCGAGCTACGCCTTCCCCAGCGGCTCACTTGTCGGAGTGGATTCGTCGGACCGGAATCACACCTGTGTAGTTGTGGGCACCATTGTTGCCTATGTGTCGTCCAAACACCAGTGGGACAGAACGGCCCGTTAGCTCTCCAGCCGGCGCTCCAGGTCGAGCGCGCGTGCCTCGGCATCGGTCACTTCTTCGCTGTCGATGGCGTGGGTGCGGTGGAACCACGTGAGCGCATCGGTCAGGCGACCGGCTCCCTCAAGGGTGTCCGCGTAGGCGTAGCGCAGCCGGGCGACCCACGGAGCTCGCGTCGAAGACATCAGCGGCGCCATCTCGAGGGTCCGCAAGGCGGCGTCGATCTGCCCCATATCGCGACGTGCGCCGGCCTCAACGATGGTCATCTCGGCCTTGGCTTCCGGCCGGAAGTTGGCCACGCCAGCGCTCCGAGCCAGCTTGAGCGCCTGCTCCGGCTTGCCCAGCGCGCGATGGCAGTCGGCCATCGTCGGCAGGTACGCCGTGGCCCCGTTCATCCGCTTGGCCGCGCGCAGCTCGGCCAGCGCCTCGGCGTAGTGGCCCGCCGCATAAGCAGCCTCGCCCACCGCCTCCCGCACAATGGCGAGCCGGCCGGCTCGGGCCTTCGCCGCCAGCGTGTGTTGGTAGGCCGTCTCGGGTTCGTCGTCGATCAGCGCTCCCGCGGCAGCAAGGTGGCGAGCCACCCGATGCGCCAGCCGCTCGGGCAGGCCCTTGAGCTGGGCACTGATCGATCGGTCGAGCTCCTCACCGGTGATCTCCTCAGGGAGGGGCGGCCCGTCATAGACCGACTGCGCAACCGTGCGCTCAACCGGCTGCTCCCGCCGCCGATCAGGGCGACCGCCGCGCTCGGGACGACCCCCTCGGTCACCGCGCGCATCGCGGCCACCACGTGCACCACGCTCGGGACGCGCCTCGCGGTCGGGCCTACTGCCACGCTCAGGGCGGGCCTCGCGATCCGGCCGGCTACCACGCTCAGGGCGGGCCTCACGATCCGGGCGACTGCCACGCTCAGGGCGGCCTTCACGATCGGGACGGGCTCCTCGCTCCGGGCGACCCGAGCGTTCGGGACCACCGCCGCGTCCGGAGCGGGCATCGCCACGCTCTCCCCGACCTGGGGTGTCGCCTCCACGTCTGTCGGCCACGATTCTTGCTCCTCTATGTTCGTATGAATGACGCGATCCTAGCCGCGATGCCGCTGCCCATGAATACGTGCCAGAAAACAGCGAGGCCGCCCAGACAATGCCTGGGCGGCCTCAGCTTAATGGATGTTCGGCGGCGTCCTACTCTCCCGCGTCCTTGGGGACGGAGTACCATCGGCGCTGGCAGGCTTAACTTCC
>JBAQXA010000613.1:0-1558 GCA_049299195.1 Nocardioides sp. | reverse complement strand
GTGCGGGCCCTGCTACACGGCAACCACCGGCACTGGCTGTAGGCCCAGCCCACTGATTCCAAGAGCGTCCGGGTCGGATGGCCGGTTGGACACGCTTGCCACGTGAATCTGATCGTCGTCGGCGTGCCTTCGACGTGCCGTCGCCCGATTCGCGGGCGTGATTCCGTGGGGGAATTCGTGCCAAATCCGTGCCACTTACAGGGCACACGAGAGCCCACTCCCCACAGAATTCAAGGGAATCGTTGACTAAATAGTTGTTGCACTGCAACAACTATTTAGAAGTGGGGCGGGTCGGGCTCGAACCGACGACGACCAGATTATGAGTCCGGGGCTCTAACCAGCTGAGCTACCGCCCCGTGCCGAAGCACGCCCGGTGAGTCTAGGGGAGGAAGTACATCGGGTTCGGGAGGCGGAATCCGCGGATGACGTGGCCACCGGTCGAGTCGCTCAACTGGTCGCCGATCGAGGTGATGATGCGGTACCCGTCCCTCTCGATCCGGCGACGCGCGTCGGACTTGAACTCCTCAGCCGTGAGCGACGCATCGCCGGGCTGCCTGAGGACCATGCCCTTCCATCCGGAGATGCCCAGCGTCGTCAGGCAGGCGGCGGTGACCGCACGATCAGTCTCGGCGCGGCCACTGATGAGGAACACCGCCACACCGCGGGCCTGGGCACGTCGCATGAACGCCCGCACCGGGACGATGGCGGGCGTGAGGCAGTTCTCCTGCGCGGCATCCATCACGTCGGGCACGTAGGCGAACCGCGTCGACGCATACGTGGGGTACCAGTCGACGAGCGTGTCGTCGATGTCGAACACCGCCGCTGCCCGCTTTCCATTGCAGTCACGCGAGGACGAGCACCGATGGCGCAGCCACTGGTCGAGGAACGCGCGGGCCGCGCGGGCCACGGCGGCCTGGTCCGCCTGGTAGTCCCCCGATGCCCGATACGCCTCGATCGACGAGGCGAAGCCGGCCCCGGCGTCGTAGGGAGCGGACGCCACCAGGGGCGGGAGCCCCTGATCGACGCCGACGATCGTCGTGGGCTGCCCCACCACCACGATCGGAACGACCGGCGACGGCGCGGCCCCCGCCGGCGGCAGCGGCAACCCCACGACAACAGCGGTCACGAATGCCACGGGGAGCAGGAGTCGGGGCTTCATGGGCGCAATACTGCACCGCCGCGGCGCTGGCGCTAACGTCACGCCCGAGAGGACCCCTCCCCTGGGCCGACGGCACGTCCGACCGCCCCGACCGAAGGAGCACGACCCATGAGCGAGTCCGCTGTGCCCGAGTTCATGCGCGAGGTCGTCAGCGACCTGCCGGCCGCCACGGCGTCCGATGTGGGGCTGGCGTCCGCCCTCGCGCTGAACGCCGCGAAGGACGGCATCTACGCCCATGCACTCGTGGACTACCAGAAGGCCCTCCTCGACACGTGCCCCGTGATCCTCGGCCTGTTCACCAGCCAGGGCGGGGAGTTCACGCTCTACCGTCCGGGGCACGAGCCGCTCGTGGCCCCGCGCGTGCCGATCCAGTACGAGGCGACCAAGTCGGTCGGGCAC
>JBAQXA010000612.1:0-1549 GCA_049299195.1 Nocardioides sp. | reverse complement strand
CCTGTGGCAGAACCGCGGCCAGGTGGGGCTCGTAGTCCATCAGCGTGGTGAGCAGGGCGATGATGATCAGCAGCGTCGCGCTGGAGGCAGCGAGCAGCCACCCCGGACCGGCGGGCGCGTGCGCGTCGCCGGCGTGCTCGATCAGGCCGACCATGCCGGCGCCGGAGGCCGCAATCACCGCCGTCAGCGGCAGGTGGAGAAACACCCAGGGATAGAAGGTGCGATAGGTCGGGCGTGGGGGCCGTCTGCCCAACAGGTCGAAGTAGTTCCACCAGAAGCCGAAGCCGACCCCCAGGGCGAGCAGGGCGGTGACGATGGTGCGGGCGTCGCGCTCTCCCCCGCCGACTCCGTTGACCACTCCTGCCACGACCTCGCCGAGCACGATGATGGTGAGCAGGCCGAAGCGCTCGGCGAGCGACTCGGTAGGCATCAGGGCGAGGGGGCGGCTGTCGTCTTGGAGCGCACCGGCCATCGGCACAAGCGTGTTGATCGCGGCGACCGCGACCCACAGCCACCAGCGCGCCTCACCGGAGGCGGCCGCGCTCGCGAGCATGAGCACGAGGGTGACGAGCAGCATCACGATGTAGCGCGCGGCCGTGGCGCGGTAGCGGGGCACGACATCGTGCGAGCGGACCTGGTTCCACTGCCACGCGAGCCACGCCAGCAACACGGCGTAGACGACGGCGAACTCACGGCCGTCGGTGTCGGTGGCGTGCGCGGTGAAGACCGCCAGGACCACCAGGATCATCATCTGGCCGAAGATGTTGCCGCGGCCCCTGCCGTCCTCGCGGCCATGGCCTTCGTGGTGAAGCGACCCGTTGAGCCAGGCGACCCAGATCAGGGTGAAGACCACGCCAAAGTCGGCGAGCCCCGACCACGTGGTGTGCTCGGCCAGGGCCTTTGCGGCCAGGGTGTGGGCGGCCTGGGCCACGAGCACGACGAAGACAAGGTCGTAGAAAAGCTCCAGGAAGCTGACCGTGCGTTCGGGGTCAACCTCTCCGTGAAGTCGAGGCGGACGTCGGAACCAGTGGTTCAGTGCGCCCGAAAAGGTATGCCGAGCCGAAGGCTGCCCGACAGGGGTCACGCGAAGTCCAGCGGGGCGGCCCCGGCAGAGGTAGGCCCCGCAGAGACGGGTTGGGCGCCGCCGACCACGGTGCTCAGCACCAGCGGAACGCCCGGGCGATAGGCGAGGTGGATGTAGGACGGGGCGTCGAGGACGACATAGTCGGCGCGCGCGCCGACGGAGAGATGCCCGACATCGGTGCGGTCGAGGGCGGCGGCACCTCCGGAGGTGGTTGCGGCGAGGGCCTCGGCGGGAGTCAGGCCCATCTCGCGGACCGCAAGTGCGATGCAGAGCGGCACCGAGGAGGTGAAGCACGAGCCTGGGTTGCAGTCGGAGGCCAGCGCGATGCGCACGCCGGCGTCGAGCAGGCGGCGCGCATCGGGGTAGGGCTGCCGCGTCGAGAACTCCACTCCCGGCAGCAGCGTCGCGATGGTGCCCGAGTCGCGCAGGGCGGTGACGTCGGCGTCGGAGAGGTAGGTGCAGTGG
>JBAQXA010000611.1:0-5584 GCA_049299195.1 Nocardioides sp. | reverse complement strand
GCCCAGCCGTGGGCCTAGCCGTGGGCCCGGCGGGCGGACGGGAGCGGCCGCCGGAGGCGCGCGTCGACTTCCCCCGGGTGGCCATGGGCCAAGTCTGCCCGTCCGCCCCGGTCATCCCTGGGAGCGAAACGCGCTCGCTGGCGGATCCCGCTAATCCGGATCACCCTCGGGCAGCTGCCCGCAACCGCCTCGTTGCGGGGTGGATTGGTGCCACCCGGTGGCTCAAACTCACCCCACAACGACGGAAAAACAGCTGTCGCGGCCGTTGCGCCGCGCAGGCTCAGCGCGAGAAGCGCGGGAACGCCGAGGCGCCGGCGTAGCGAGCCGCGTCGCCCAACTCCTCTTCGATCCGGAGGAGCTGGTTGTACTTCGCGACCCGCTCGGAGCGGGCGGGCGCACCGGTCTTGATCTGGCCACAGTTGGTGGCGACCGCGAGGTCGGCGATGGTGGTGTCCTCGGTCTCGCCGGAGCGGTGGCTCATCATGCAGCGGTAGCCGTTGCGGTGTGCCAGATCGACCGAGTCCAGGGTCTCGGTCAGCGAGCCGATCTGGTTGACCTTGACGAGCAGCGCATTGGCCTGACCCTCGGTGATGCCGCGCTGAAGGCGCTCGACGTTGGTCACAAACAGGTCGTCGCCGACGAGTTGGACAGTGCCGCCCATGCGGTCGGTCATCGCCTTCCAGCCGGCCCAGTCGTCCTCGTTGAGCGGGTCCTCGATCGAGACGATCGGGTAGGCCGCGCAGAGGTCGGCGTAGTAGTCGATCAGCTGCTCCGCCGACTTGACCGAGCCCTCGAAGGCGTAGCTGCCCTCGTGGTGGAACTCGCTGGCGGCCACATCCATGGCGAGCGCGATCTCCGAGCCGAGCTCGAAGCCGGCGACGCCGATCGCTTCGGCGATCAGGTCGAGAGCGGCCCGGTTGCTGTCGAGGTTGGGGGCGAAGCCGCCCTCGTCGCCCAGGCCGGTGGAGAGGCCGCGCTTCTTCAGCACCGACTTGAGCGCGTGGTAGACCTCCGCGCCGTGGCGCAGTGCCTCGCGGAAGGTGCCCGCGCCGATCGGGGCAATCATGAACTCCTGCACGTCGACGTTGGAGTCGGCGTGGGAGCCGCCGTTGAGGATGTTCATCATCGGCACCGGCAGCAGGTGCGCGTTGGGTCCACCGACGTAGCGATAGAGCGGGAGGCCGGCCGAGTCGGCGGCGGCGCGAGCCACTGCGAGCGAGGCGCCCAAGATGGCGTTGGCGCCCAGCGATGCCTTGTTGGGCGTGCCGTCGAGGTCGAGCATCGCCTGATCGATCAGGCGCTGGTCGTCGGCTTCCATGCCCGTGATCGCCTCGGCGATCGGGCCGAGCACAGCGTCGGTCGCCTTGCGCACGCCCTTGCCCTGGTAGCGATCGCCGCCGTCGCGCAACTCGACTGCTTCAAACGCACCCGTGGAGGCGCCGCTCGGCACCGCTGCGCGCGCGAAGGCACCATCGTCGAGCAGCACCTCGACTTCCACCGTGGGATTGCCTCGGGAGTCGAGGATTTCTCGGGCGCCGACTGCTGCGATGGAGGCCATCAATTCACTCCTGAATCCGGGGTTTGTGACGTCGTGGACCGACGCCTCCACCCTAGTCCCGGAGGTCCGGCTCGGCCTCAGCACCCACCCGATCGAGGACCGCTCGGCGTAGGGACGCCTCCGGGTCGATACCCGCGGCCACAGCCCGGGCGACCAGCGCGAGCAGCTCACTGCCGAGTTCGCCCTCGGTGATCGTTGCCTCAGATCGCGGGAGCTCTCCGGCAGAGGCAGAGGGGGTGCTTGCGGCCGTCGCAACCGCCTGCCGTTCGAGCACCTTGGTGGCCAAAAGCAGCGCCGGCAGCGCCGCCGGCAGGCCCGCGGTGAGCGAGGTCCGCTCCGGCTTTTCGGCCGCCTTGATCCGCTGCCACTGCGCGTCGACCTCCGTCGCCCCGAGTATGCCGCTGTCCCCCGAGGCCGCCCCGAACACGTGCGGGTTGCGGCGCACCATCTTGTCGTGAAGCGTCTCGACCACATCACCGAGATCGAAGTCGCCGCGCTCGGCCGCGATCGCGCAGTGGAAGTAGATCTGCAAGAGCAGGTCACCCAGCTCTTCGCGCAGGTGGGCGGGATCGCCACCGTCGATGGCCTCGACCGTCTCGTAGGCCTCCTCCAGCAGGTACCGGGTCAGCGACTCGTGGGTCTGACCGGCCTTCCAGGGGCATTCGGCCCGCAGCCGAGCCATGATCGGCGCAAAGCGGGCGAGCGCGACAGCCTCTGCCTCAGCCGCAGTTTCAGCCGCGACCTCGACCCCGGTGTCGCTCACCGACGCCGGATCAGCCGCAGCGCAGCGACGCCGGCAACTTGGCGACGTCGGCGGGGTCCATCTGCTCCACCGTGCCCGCGACCGCTTCGGCGCTGACCGCCGTCGTCACGCTGTTGTCCTGCGGAGCGAGTTGCCCGTCGATCACCGTGAAACCGAACCGCGGGTCGACCACGACGCCGTTGTCATCGGCCCACGTCGCGATCACCTCGCGGCCGCGCGCGACCTGGTCAGCGAGCGTCGGCGCGGCGACACCATCGGCCCGCAGCGACGCGGCTCCGATGGCCTCTTGGATCGCCTCGACGTAGGACTGAGCGGTGGCCAGATAGAGATAGTTGTCGCGCAGCTCGGGCTCCAGCGCGAGAGCAGTCTGTTGCTGGGCCGCGAGTTGACGGGTGTAGGTGCTGCCCGGCTGGACGTCGTACGCCGCGGCGACCTTTTCGGCGATCCGACGATCGACCAGCGCCTTGACCGCAATGTTGCGGATCACCCGGAGCGGGAAGCTCTGCCCCTGCTCCTTGATCTGCGGCAGGAACACCGCGCACAAGTCCGCGCTCATCGCGTTCACCGAGCGCATGGTGATTACCTGCTGACCGATCTGAGCGGCAACACCCGGACGCGCACCCGCGCAACCCGTTGCCAGCACCACCAGCGCCATCATGGGCGCCAGCACCCGGAAAGCCCTCACGTTCCACTTCTCCTCACACGTCACCTGTGCCGCCGTCATCACGCAGAACCGGCCGGGGGTTCCGCAGCGGGCTCCTCCGGACGGAGTACATCCGCCACGACTGTTCGCGCCCATTCAAGCAGGGGTATGCCGCTGAGTGGACTTCCCCCAAGCGCCGAACCCGTTCCGGCCGTCATCGGCCGGGGCACCAAGACGCTGCCGACTTGGGCCTTGACCACCGATTTGGGGTGCAGCCGCTGCAACCGAACCACCCGAGACTCCGGCAGCGAGACGGGGGCGAACCGCACGAACTTGCCCGCCAGAGTGACCTCGGTGATCCCCGCCCGCCGCAAGCGAGCGCGGAACCGCGCCACCAGCAGCAGCGAAGCGACCTCCTGAGGCGGGGCGCCATAGCGATCGGTCAACTCCTCGGCGAGCTGATCGACGTCGTCGTCGTTGCGCACCTCAGCCAGCCGCTTGTAGATCTCCAGCCGGAGCCGCTCGGAGGAGATGTAGTCGTGTGGCAGGTGTGCCTCGATCGGGAGTTCGATGCGGACCTCGCCGAGGTCGGGCTCGAGGTCGCCCCGGAAGTCGGCCACCGCCTCACCGACCAGGCGCACGTAGAGATCGAAGCCGACATCGGCGATGTGCCCGGACTGTTCGCCGCCGAGCAGGTTGCCCGCGCCGCGGATCTCCAGGTCCTTCATGGCGATGGCCATGCCGCCGCCCAAGTCCGAGTGCTGCGCCAGGGTCGCCAGGCGCTCGTGGGCGGTCTCGGTGAGCGGCTTCTCCGGCGGGTAGAGGAAGTAGGCGTAGGCCCGCTCGCGCGAGCGCCCCACCCGACCGCGCAATTGGTGCAGCTGGGACAACCCGAGGGTGTCGGCGCGCTCGATGATCATCGTGTTGGCGTTGGAGACATCGAGCCCCGACTCCACGATCGTGGTGCACACCAGCACGTCGAAGCGCTTCTCCCAGAAGTCGAGCATCACGCGTTCGAGGGCGTGCTCGCCCATCTGCCCGTGGGCGGAGGCCACCCGCGCCTCGGGGACCAACTCCCGGATCCGCGCGGCGGCCTTCTCGATCGACTGGACCCGGTTGTGGATGAAGAACACCTGCCCGTCGCGCAACAGCTCACGCCGGATGGCGGCCGTGACGGTGCGGTCCTCGTAGGCCCCGACATAGGTGAGCACCGGATGCCGCTCTTCGGGCGGGGTCGTGATCGTCGACATCTCGCGTATGCCGGTGATCGCCATCTCGAGCGTGCGCGGGATGGGCGTGGCCGACATCGACAAGACGTCGACCGAGGTGCGCAGCCGCTTCATCTGCTCCTTGTGCTCGACGCCGAAGCGCTGCTCCTCATCGACCACGATCAGGCCGAGATTCTTCACCCGAATGTCTGGATTGAGCAGCCGGTGGGTGCCGATCACGATGTCGATCGACCCGTCGGCGAGCCCGGCGATCACCTCGCGCGCCTCCTTGTCGGACTGGAAGCGCGACAACGACTTGATGACGACCGGGAAGCCGCTCATCCGTTCGGTAAACGTGGCGGTGTGCTGGGTGACGAGCAGCGTCGTGGGGACCAGCACCGCCACCTGCTTGCCGTCTTGGACGGCCTTGAAGGCGGCCCGCACCGCGATCTCGGTCTTGCCGTAGCCAACGTCACCGCAAACGAGCCGGTCCATCGGCACCTGCTTGCGCATGTCCGCCTTGACCTCATCGACGGTGCTGAGCTGGTCGGGGGTCTCGGTGAAGGCGAAGGCGTCCTCCAGCTCGGCCTGCCAGGGGGTGTCCGGCCCGAAGGCATGGCCCACGGTGGCCTGCCGAGCGGCGTACAGCTTGATGAGTTCGGCGGCGATCTGGCGCACGGCCTTGCGGGCTCGGTTCTTGCGCTTGCTCCAGTCAGCACCGCCGAGCCGATCCAGCGACGGATGCTCGCCGCCCACATAACGGGTGATCTGGTCCAAGGCATCGGCGGGGACATAGAGCCGGTCGGGGGGCGCGCCGCGCCGGGTGGAGCCGTATTCGAGGACGAGGTACTCCCGGACCGCGCCCTGCACCTCGCGTTGGCGCATCTCCACGAACCGGCCCACGCCGTGCTGTTCGTGGACCACATAATCGCCCGGGGCGAGTTCGAGCGGATCGATCTGGCGTTTGCGCCGGGCCGGCATCGACCTCATGTCGCGGGTCGAGCCCCGCTGGCCGGTCAGGTCGTCGCCGGTCAACAGGACCAAGCGGCGGGTGGGATCGACGAACCCGTGCTCCAGGGCGCCGGTCGCGACGCCGATGACGCCGTGATGGTCGCTGTCGTCGGTGAGCAACCGGGCCGGCAGATCGGCTTCGCCCAGCAGCTCCAAGGTGCGCTGGGCCGGACCGTGGGCCGGGTGCACGATCAGAACGCGGTAGCCCGCGCCGAGCCAACCCCCGACGTCGGCGATCGCGCGCTCGATGTCGCCGCGATACTCCGGCGCCGGTTGGGCCGTGAGCGCCACCGAGGGGACCGTTTCGCCGTCGACGTCGGGGCCACCACTGGGCTCGGGATCCTCGGCGACACCGAAGGGGCTGAGCGTCCACCAGCGCTGCCCCCGGCTCAGCGCGTGGG
>JBAQXA010000610.1:0-2577 GCA_049299195.1 Nocardioides sp. | reverse complement strand
CCTCCCGCTCGGAGCCGCCGGCGAGCCAGCCGGCGGCGGGCGGTGACCGGCAGCCGGGGTCGAGGAAGGCTGCCAGCGGTGGCGCTGGTCGACGTTCGCTGCATGTTCGTCTCCGTCGAGCGCGTCCTCGATCCCACCTTGGTGGGGCGCCCGGTCATCGTGCTGTCGAACAACGATGGCTGCGCGGTCAGCCGCAGCGACGAGGCCAAGGCGCTCGGGGTGGCGATGGGCCAGCCCTGGTTCGAGATCCGCGAGCGCCCGCACCTGGACCCGGTCATCGCCCGCAGCTCGAACTATGAGGAGTTCGGCGCCTTCAGTTCCCGGTTCCACGCCACGGTCGCCACTCTCGCGGCCGAGACTGAGATCTACAGCGTGGACGAGTCCTTCGTGACCTTGCCCGGATTAGGTGACCCCGCCGCGGCCGCGGCCGAGATCCAGGCTCGGGTGCGGCAGTGGACCGGTTTGCCGACGGCGGCCGGCATTGGCACCACGAAGACCTTGGCGAAGGTCGGCCAGCGACAGGCCAAGGCCGACGGCGAGACGCTGCTCGACCTCTCCGGCTGGTCCCGTGAGCAGGTGGAGGAGCTCCTGGCCCAGACGCCTGTCGAGGAGGTTTGGGGCATCGGCCCTCGGCTGACGCGCGGGCTGGCTGGCCTGGGCATCTCTACCGCGCTGGACCTCTCGCGCTACGACGCTGGCGTGCTGCGGCGTCGCTGGTCGGTCGTGCTCGAGCGCACCGCCCGTGAACTCGCCGGCATCCCGTGCATGCCGGTCGGCTTCACGCCCAAGGCCCGCGGCCAGCTGATGTACGCCCGGATGCTCGGGGCGACCGTGTCGACCAGCGCCGAGATGCGGTCGGTGCTCACGACGTACGCAGCGACTGCGGCCCGTCGGCTGCGCGCCTACGATCTGGAGGCCTCGCTGCTGCAGGCATGGCTCTCCTCGAGCCGGTTCGGTGACCAGCCGCTGCGCCACTCCGCCTCGGTCGCGCTTGACCCACCCACCGCCGATCCGCTGCAACTGATCACCGCGGCGCACTCCGTGCTGCCCCAGCTGCGCGAGGGCCACCCCTACAACCGTGCGGGCATCCTGCTGACCGGGCTCACCGCGGCCGGCAGCCAGCCGCTCCTGTGGGGAGAGGCCGATCCCGCGCGGCTGCGCCTGGCCGGCGCGGTCGACGAGGTCGCTGCTCGGTTCGGGAAGGCTGCCATAGGGTACGGCCCAACCGGTCTGCGCTCGGCGACGCGCTGGCAGATGCGCCGCGAGAAGCTCAGCCCGGCCGCGACCACCAACTGGTTCCAGCTCCTCACTGTTCGATGAGGCGACGCGCGGTCGCTACTTCGCCACACGAAGCGCCGGGCGCCGATGTCCGCAGGGCGCGGTGCCAGGCAGGGTCTCGATGGCCTCGGAGATGGTGTCGACGAGGATCTCGGGTAGGTTCCCGGGCGCGTAGCCGAGTGCGGTGCGTGGCGTCACGCGCATGACCTCCGCGACCTTGTCGACGCGGTTGCGGAGGATCTGGTCGACGACGTCGGCATCCAAGGCCAGTCCACGCGCGTGCAGCTGGTCCTCGACGGCGCGGGCGAGTTCGCCGAAGCGCTCAGTTCGTCTGGTGAGTGCCACGGGTTCCACCTTAGGAGCGCCGGGGGCGCCGTGCCTGCGGAACCGGCCAGGTCAAGCGTCGCCGAGTAGAGACCGAATCTCTTCGTCTTCTTGCTCGGGCCAGTCCAGGTTCTCGACGCGCTCGAGGTACTCGGCCCGGCACGCTTCTGCGGCCCACTCCCCTGTGGCGGCGGCGAGGTCGCTCCATGTCGCCCCGGCCTTCAAGGCCGGCAGAATGGCGTAGTTCTGCGCGATGTCGACGGCTTCATGGATGGCTTGGACTGCGGAGACCAGTGCGGTGAGCGCGCGGCGATCCTCTGGACCGATCTGATCCCAGCGGCGAGGGCAGTTCGCCCGGACGTGCTGGTAGTTGGCGATGGCCTCGTCGAGGCCGCCCACCGTGTGGGCCCACTCTCCCGACAGGTCCAGGCTGACTGTGAAGGTGGACCATCCGCCGGTCACGGAGGTGAGTGGGTCGGAGTCGGCTTCGCGTGCTGGGGCGAGCTGTCGCTGCTGGCAGGCGGCGTGATCAGCGCAGGCGTACCTCCACGCTCCGCCTTCCTCGATGGGCTGGTAGCGGCGCCACGGTGCGCGCCAGGCTGGCGCCTTGGTCGGGTCGACGGGCGTGACGTGGCCGCAGTCTGCGCACGAAGTCGGCTCGGTGACGCCGTGCTCGCGGACGAGTGCACCAACCGAGTCGGCGTCGACGTATGGGCCCCAGTGCCCGCAGCTACAGCGCGTCGAGATGAGGCGCGAGTCGCCGGTCTGCTTGGACCGTGTCGTGTGAACCAGCGGAATGTGGATCGGGAGGGAGCGCATGCTGTCGCGTTCGGTCATCAGTACCTTCCTGTCGAGACCGGTGGGCGGGTCCGTGAGCAGCGACGTACGTACTCGGCCTGGGTGATCTCTCCGACGACGAACTGCACCATGTCGTCGACCGCGGCCCGCGTCGGCTCCCTGCCTTCGGGGTCCGCG
>JBAQXA010000609.1:0-2805 GCA_049299195.1 Nocardioides sp. | reverse complement strand
GCGTGCGGGCGAGCACGCGTCGGACATTGGTGTCCAGCACGACCTGCCGCTCACCGAAACCAAACGCGCTGATCGCTGCCGCGGTGTAGTCGCCGATCCCCGGGAGCGCCCGCAGTTCGGCGTATGACGAGGGCACGGCGCCCCCGTGTCGGTCGACGATCCCTTGGGCACTCGCGCGGAGGCGGAGTGCCCGGCGTGGGTAGCCGAGCCGGCCCCATGCGCGCACCGCTTCGCCAGCCGGTTCGGCCGCCAGCGAGGCGGGAGTGGGCCACCGGGTCAGCCAGTATTCGTGCACCGGCAGGACGCGCGCGACCGGAGTCTGCTGCAACATGAACTCCGAGACCATCACGGACCAGGGGGTCGCGTCCGGCCCTCGCCAGGGCAGATCGCGGGCGTTCGCGTCGTACCAGCGCATGATGGTGGCGACCAGATCCGGCATCGCACGCATGCTATGCGGGCGTGGCTCCCGCCGCACAGCCGCCCTCGTGGTTAGCCTCGGGCCCATGAGCTCGCGTAGTCGGTCCCAGCTCAACCGGACTCGGGGACGGCTCCCCGCCCGGGTCTATTGGGTGCGGCGGATCATGGTGCTCACCGTCGCGCTGCTGCTCGTGAGCGGCATCGGCTTCGGCCTCAACGCCCTCACGGGTGGCTCGGACGAGTCCAAGCAGAAGGCCTCCAACGTCTCGGCGAAGCCGCCTCCGAGCGCGCAGCCGAGCGATCGGGGCAGCAGTGCCCCGTCAAAGACGAAGAAGAACCGCAAGAAGCCCTCGGCCTCGCCGACGCCCACGCTTGCCGAGCCCGAAGGCGTCTGCGAGCCCAGCGACATCACGGTGTCGCCCTTCGTCTATCGGGCGATCGCGTGGCGGCATTCCTATGTCGTGCTGGAGCTCAAGACCAAGGAGTCGCGGGCGTGCACCTGGCACACCTCGCCGGACACGGTGACCGTGCGGATCACCAACAGCGTGGATCAGGTCTGGACGAGCAGCGAGTGCCCGCTGTCGGTTCCGACCAAGGACTTGGTGTTGCGCAACGACGTGGGTGTCAAGGTCTCGGTCGTCTGGTCGGGCCGTCGCTCGGACTCCGCCTGCACCCGTACGACGCGCTGGGCGCCGCCGGGCTGGTATCGCGTGGAGGCCGCTGCCTTCGCTGGCGAGCCGGGGCAGCTCCTCTTTGAGCTGCGCAAGCCCGAGGATGTGCCGGCCTCTAGCTCGTCGGCTGGGGCCGATGGGGCGTCGGGGCTGTCATCCAATGTGGCGCCGGGGCAGACCACCCCGACCGAAGCCACCACGGACACCTCCGGAGCACCCGAACCGTCGCGGTGAGGCCAGCGAGTGTGTACTTTTTCGCCGCCAGACGCCGAAAAAGTACACATTGGGCGGGCGGCCGCGCCTAGTCGGCGAGCCGCTAGACGAAGCGCTCGACGATGCTCGACTCGGCCAAGCGGCTGAGGCCCTCCCGGACGCTGCGGGCGCGCAACTCACCGACCCCGTCGACGGCCTGGAGGTCGTCGATCCCGGCGGAGAGCAGCTTCTGCAGGGTGCCGAAGTGTTCGACTAGGCGGTCCACAACGCTCGCGGGGAGACGCGGCACCTTGGCCAGCAGGCGGTAGCCCCGCGGCGCCACCGCGCCGTCGAGGTGTTCGCCGACGCCGAGGCCCAGGGCGCGGGCCACCGATGCGGGATCGACGAGATCGATGGACGACAGCCCTTCGAGGCGTGCCAGCGCCTGCTCGGGAGTCTTCTGCCGCCGGCCGCCACCGGGGAGGTAGTCGCGGATGACCAACTCCCGGTCGTGGTCGACGCCGCTCACGAGCTCTTCCAACTGGAGCGCAAGGAGGCGGCCGTCGGTGCCGAGCTCGGTGACGTAGTCCTCAATCTCGCGAGCGATCCTGATCACCATCTCCAACCGCTGGGCGACAACCACCACATCGCGGACGGTCACCAGGTCCTCGATCTCCAGGGCGGAGAGCGTGGCCGAGACCTCGTCGAGGCGCAGCTTGTAGCGCTCGAGAGTTGCCAGTGCTTGGTTGGCCCGGGACAGGATCTGGCCGCCGTCTTCGAGCACGTGCCGGCTGCCGCCGACATAGACCGCAATGATCTGCATCGACTGTGACACCGAGATGACCGGGAAACCGGTCTGCTTGGAGACTCGGTCGGCGGTGCTGTGCCGGGTGCCGGTCTCTTCGGTGGCGATGGTGTGGTCGGGCATGAGGTGGACCGCAGCGCGATGGATCCGGCTGAGGTCCTCGGCCAAGATGATGGCGCCGTCCATCTTGGCCAACTCGCGCAGGCCGGTGGCGGTGAAGGGGACATCGAGGGTGAAGCCGCCGCTGGAGATGGCTTCGACCATGCGGTCATAACCGATGACCACCAGCGCTCCGGTGCGACCGCGCAGAATGCGCTCGAGCCCGTCGCGCACGGCAGTGCCGGGGGCGATCAGCGCCAGGGTGCTGCGCAGCCGCGCGCTCTCCTCGCCCCGCTCGCTCGCCGCCACGGGCGTCAGTCTAGTGGGCGTTGAGCTAGGCCAACGAGCGAAGTCCGGGACGTCCGGGGCCAGCGAGGTCGACGCGGTGGAGCGCCTGTTGCAGCTGGTCGACCTCGTGGAGGAGCAGCCCGACCGACGGCGTGGGTGTCGGTGCGTCTCCGCGGTGGTCGCCCCCGCCGCGCTGACGAGACCCCTGCTGGCCGCGAACCGCCGGCACCACGGCGCCTTGGAAGCCCAAGCGGGCGGCCTCGGCCAGCCGCTGGGGGAGGTCGCGCACGCGGCGTACTTCACCGGCGAGCCCGAGCTCACCGACGGCCGCGA
>JBAQXA010000608.1:0-1643 GCA_049299195.1 Nocardioides sp. | reverse complement strand
CCTTCGGCCCGTGCGTGCCGCCCCTCGCGGGCTCCGGGCCTTGGCCGATCGGTCCGACTCGGGCGCGAGGCAGGCCTCCCAGAGCTCTGCGGAATGCGCCCGGACGGCCTCGTCGGCAGGGTTGAGTTCGATGTCGACGCCCGCGATCCGCAACCGCACCGGCGCGGGCGACGCTGCACCAGCGCGGCGGGGAGGGCGAGACGAAGCGGGCACAATGGGCGCAGTCTATGCCGCGACAAAGGAGGCAAGACGTGACCGAGGCGATCGAGGCGCCGGCTCGTTGGGCTGGGCGGATGGTGTGGCTCACCGCCACCCTCGTGTATGCCGCCGGGCTCGGCTGGACGGTCTTCGGCGCAGGCGGTTGGTTCCTCAACCGACTCACGGTCCGCGTCTACGTCTTCTTCCTCTACACCGTGCCGCTCGCTCCGGCCTGGGTGCGCCCCGAGCACTACGGCATCCTGCTCAACGTCGCGCTGTTCCTCCCCCTGGGCCTCTTGCTCGCCGGCACCCTGCGGACCCCGTGGTGGCTCGCCGCGATCGCCGGCTTCGCACTCTCGGGCGTGGTGGAAGCGATCCAGCTGGCCACCGCGTCGGGCCGAGCCGCCGAGTGGCGCGATGTGGTCGCCAACGCCTGCGGAGCGGCGTTGGGAGCCCTCACCGCGAGCTGGCTCAGGAGTCGGCGCGAGCGCCCACCAGGACCGGAATGATACGATCGAGCAGGCCCGTCATCCGCTCGGCGCTCGCCGCGGCCACCGCCGCCCCCAGCCCGTAGGGGTCGGCCAGATTGTGGGCCTCGCTGTCGGCGGCGCGATAGCCGGCCAGGTCGCCGAGGCGCAGGGAGCCCGAGGCCCCACCGATAGCCGACCAGCGCTCGAGCGTGGCGGCGAACTGACCGACGGTGTAGACCTTGCGCACCGCCGTTGGCCGGTCGTCGAGGACGAAGTTGCGGTGCTGCGCCGAGGCGGTGAGCACGAGATCGGCCTGGTCGCACAGCGCCGGCTCAAACAGGCGCGAACCCCCGTCGGGGACGTCGAGATCGCGCCGCATCAGCTCCGGCACCATTGCGGGGTCGATCGCGGCGCCCGGCTGGGCGTGCGTGCCGGCGCTCGTGGCCGCAACGGCGCCCCCCGCGACAGCGCGGGTATAGGCCTCCAAAAACGGTGACCGCGACACGTTGGCGGTGCACAAATAGAGCACCCGCAAGGGCGGCACGCTCATGCAGGCGGCTCGCTTTCGTCGATCAGGCCCCGTTCCAACAAGTCCGCCACGAACGATGCCACGTCTGCCGCAATCATCTCTTGCGGCACGCCCGTCACCTCAGCAACGGCCCGCACGACGTCGGCCCGGCGAACTCCGGGGGCCACGACGCCCCAGATGGCGGCGGCGGAGTCGGCGAGCACAACCGGCACGCCGTCTGGCAGCCGCGCCAAAAAGATCCGCACGGGCCCTTCCTCCGGATACGGCATGGCATCGGCCTCGGCGACCCACGCCACCTCCGGAGCAGCCCGCAACCAGGTGCTCACGCGCCGGCCCCGTTCGAGTCGCTGCCCGACCGCTTGTCAGAGCCACCGTCCGACCGCCTGCCCCACCGAGCGGAGAGCCCGCGCCTCAGCCCACGCGTACGCCGCACCACCACCCCCGCG
>JBAQXA010000607.1:0-2405 GCA_049299195.1 Nocardioides sp. | reverse complement strand
TCACTGCCGCCGACGGATCGCCCATCGCCGAGATGGTCGTGACCAACGGCAAGGTCGTCATCACGTTCAACGACTATTTGGAGTTGCACGAGAACGTCCAGTTCAACGGCTTCCTCAAGGCGCGAGTCTCCGCCGTGGTCGAGCCCGATACCGACTACGACCTGCAGTGGCCGGTCGGCGGCGAGGTGTTCGTGACGCCCGTGACGACCGTGCCTTGCGCTGGTTGCGAGCCCGCCGATCTGACGGCCAGCAAGTTCGCCACCTATGTCGCCGGACCGCCGCCCTACGTGCGCTTCGCCATCACGACCGCAGCCGCCCAGTCCGTCGGCGAGCAGATCACGATCACCGACGTGGTCGGCGCGGGCCAGGAGATCTCGTGCGCCAATGTCGCCATGCAGGTCGGCGACTCTGTCGATGCCTGGGGCAACGTCGAGTGGGACGGCCCCTGGAAGGCCTTCACCGTGGACACCTGCGATGCGACGACGCTCACCGTGTCGCTGACCTCGACGGCCACCGGTCAGTTCTTCCGCCTCAACGGCCGCGCCTACACCACCGAGTTGCGCGAGTCCTACACCGACTCAGGCCGGGTCACCCAGGCCGGTGAGACCGATCGTGTCAACGCCACCGCGGAGATGACCGACGGCGGGGCCGACGTCATCGGCAACAAGCGCGTCCCCAAGATCGACATCGAGAAGTGGTCGACCAACGAGGGTATGACGACCGGTGACCACGACGACTCCGCCAAACTGCTCGACCCCGACAAGGCCGAGGCGATCACGTTTACGGTGGTCAACAACGGCCGCGAAGCGCTCAAGGAGATCGTGGTCGGTGACCGGACCACCGCCGGCACGGGCACGCTGACCAACCTGGTCTGCTCCTTCCCCGACGGCAGCTCGGGCACGACGTGGGCCGGCCCGCTCCCGATCGGCGCGTCCTTCACCTGCACCGGCAAGCTGCCGGCGCTCGGTCCAGGGGCCACGCACACCGACCTAGCCAGCGTGACGGCGATCGGGCGGCGTACGCGCGTGGTCGTCAAGGACTCCGACCCGTGGATGGCCGAGACGCCCGCGCAATCGAAGCCTGCCGTCGACATCGAGAAGTGGTCGACCGTCGACGGTCCCCGCGCCGGTGACCACGACAGGTCGCCCAAGCAGATCAAGGCCGGCACCGAGCAGTCGATCACCTTCACGATCACCAACTCCGGTGACGAGGCGCTCAAGGACATCCGCGTTCGCGACGAGGTCGTCTCTGGCGGCGGGCGCATCGAGGGGCTCTCCTGCGACTTCTCCGCTCTCGGCGGCCCCGCGACCGGGACCCGCTGGGTTGGCCCCTTCGAGGTGGGCGCCTCGTTTGAGTGCCTGGGCACCCTGACCGGCCTGGAGCCGGGACAAACGCACCGTGATCGCGCGAGCGTGGTGGGCACTGGCGTCGATTCGGGAACGACCGTGACCGATCACGACGACTGGAACGCCGAAGCGCCCGAGCTCCAACCCACGGCGGCTCCTCCGGTGCTGCCCAACACCGGCCTCGGCACCGGCTTGCTGCCGCTGGCGACAGCGGGACTGCTCATGCTGGGCGCCGGGCTTTGGCTCAGGCGGCGCAGCATCGGCTGACGCCGCTTGGGGGTCGGCGTGGTCCTCGCAGTGGCCACGCCGGCCTGCCCGGCTCGCGCAAGCTCAGGAGCAGGGACTAGCCAGCCACGCGTCGATATCGGCGAAGGCTCGCGCCAGCACATCCGAAGGCGCGCAGGAGGCCCGCAGCGACATCCGGGCGAGCTCGGCGAGCGTCGCGTCGTCTAGGTCATGCGCTGCGCGCATCGTGGCGTACTGCGCAGCTAACTGTGAGCCGAAAAGCAGCGGGTCGTCGGCACCCAGCGCCACCGTCGCGCCCGCATCAAGCAGGATCGGCAGCGGCACCGACGTCAGGTCGGAGTAGACGCCGAGGGACACGTTGGAGACCGGGCAGACCTCCAGGGCGATCCCGCGGGCCACGACTTGCTCCAGCACCGCCGGGTCCTCGACGCTGCGCACGCCATGACCGAGCCGGTCGGCGCGGAGTTGTTCCATGCAGGTGCGCACACTCCCGGAGCCGAGCAACTCCCCGCCGTGGGGGACCAGGCGCAGGCCGGCGCGCGAGGCGATCGCGAAGGCCGGCGCGAAGTCCGCGGTCAGCCCTCGTCGCTCGTCGTTGGACAACCCGAAGCCCACCACGCCGCGCCCGGCGGATTGGGCCGCGAGCCGAGCCAGGGTGCGGGCGTCGAGGGGGTGCCGCGTGCGGTTGGCTGCGATCACCACGGCCATACCGAGGCCGGTCGCGCGGGACGCGTTGGCGACGGCGTCGAGCACGAGATCGGTGAAGGCGGTGATCCCGCCGAAGCGGTCGGCATACCCACTCGGATCGACCTG
>JBAQXA010000606.1:0-18944 GCA_049299195.1 Nocardioides sp. | reverse complement strand
GCCGTACTCAAACCCGGCGGTCTCGTCCAAGCCCAGGACCGCATCGGCGTCGAGCGTGATCTCAGCGCCCACCAGCCTCGTGTGGGTGGCGACCGGTGAGCTCACCCCGAGCGTTTCCCCGAGGAAGACCCGCCCTCGCCAGCCAGCGCCGGCGATCTCCGGCGGAGCGTAGTGCGCAAACCCTGGTGCGGTATTCCGCGTGGCAGCGGGCAGCGCGATCCAGAGCTGCACCCCGTGCAAGACCTCACCAGGCACGGACACCTCGGAGTGGCTGATCCCACGCCCGGCCGTCATCAGGTTGAGCTCGCCGGGGCGCACGGGCGCATGATTGCCGGCGCTGTCGCGGTGGGTGATCGCGCCGGAGAAGAGCCAACTCGCGGTCTGCAGGCCCGTGTGCGGGTGCGGCGCAACCACCATCTCATCGACCGCGGACGGCCCGTAGTGATCGATGAAGCACCACGCGCCGATCATCGTGCGGCCCCGTGCGGGGAGCGTGCGGCGCACGCGCATGTCCCGCAGCCCGCCCAGCGGGACCTCCCTCGGGCTCACGACGGTGATGGTCATGGGCCCAGTGGTCATGGGCCCAGTGTGCACCGGGCCGCCGACAGCTGCGCCGTACGCTCACGCTCGTGAAGGCACTGCGCTTCGGACTCGTCGGCACCGGCCCGTGGGCGACGCTTGCCCACGGCCCCGGCCTGCAACGCGCGGAGGGCGTCGAGCTCGTCGGCCTGTGGGGCCGCTCCCCCGAGCGCACGACCGCGCTGGCCAACACCCTCGGCATCCGTCCGTATGCCGACTACGCGGCGCTGCTCCACGACGTGGACGCGGTCGCCTTCTCCGTGCCGCCCGACGTTCAGGCCGCCCTGGCCCGCGAGGCGATCGCCGCGGGCAAACACCTGCTGCTCGACAAGCCGGTCGCCCTCGAACCGGCGGTCGCCCGCCAGCTGGAGTCCGAGGCGGCCCTGGCGGGCGTGTTGAGCGTCGTCTTCTTCACCGACCGCTTCGCCGCCGGCCCGCGGGAGTGGTTGGCACAGGTCGGTGAGCACGGCGGCTGGCAGGGCGCGTGGCTGCGCTGGTTCAGCGCGCTGCAGGAGCCGGACAACCCGTTCGGCGGCTCGCCGTGGCGGCAACAGCGCGGCGCGCTATGGGACACCGGTCCACATGCGCTCTCCAACGCGATCACCACCCTCGGCCCGGTCGAGGAGATCTGGGCCCACGCCGGCGCGAGCGACCTCGTCCACCTGGTGACGCGGCATACCGGAGGAGCGACCGCGACGATCTCGCTGACCCAGTTCTCCCCTCCCGCCGCGGCCCACTACACGACCACGCTGTGGGGCGACTCGGGCCAGTCGACGATGCCGCAACGCCCTGATGGAGAGGAGTCGGCCTTCCTCGCGGTGGCGGCCGAGGAGCTCGTGGAGGCGGTGCGCAGCGGGCAGCCCCACGCGGTCGACCTCGGCTACGGCGCGCGCATCACCGAACTCATCGCCGAGGCCGACGCCCAACTGGCCTGATCACGACAAGCGGGTGGCGGTCGACAGGCCGAGTGGCTACCGTGCCCAAATGGCGCGTTCTTTACTTTCCGGAGCCCCCACGACCCACCGCCCGCACCCAGCGACGGCCGCGAGCGTCCTCCTGCTGCTCCTCGGTCTCCTGCTCTCGGGGGTCCCAGCGAGCGCCGAGGAGCAACCGCCCGCGGCGCGGCGGGCGCCGACGGTGAGTCTGCAACCGGTCGTCACGGGATTGCGGATGCCGACCGACCTCGCCGGACCGCCCGGCTCGACGGATCTCTTCGTCGCTCTGAAGTGCGGCGCCCTCCGGTTGATCCGGGACGGCGTGGTCACCAAGGCCGGGTCGATCAAGAGCCTCACGTCGTGCGACTCCGAGCGGGGCCTGCTCTCGATCGCGTTCCACCCGAAGTTCGCCGACAACGGCTTGCTCTACCTCTTCTACACCCGGCGTACCTCGGGCGACCTGCAGCTTGCCGAAGTGCGCGTCCGCGACGACCGCGTGGTGGCCAGCACCGTGCGCAACCTATTGCGGATCCGCCACCGCGAGTCCGGCAACCACAACGGCGGGGACCTGGTCTTCGGCAAGCGCGGCCTGCTCTATCTCTCCACCGGCGACGGCGGTGGCAGCGGCAACGAGTTCGGGCACGCCCAGGACCCCGATTCGCTGCTGGGCAAGATCCTGCGGATCGATGTGAACCACGGGCGCAAGTACTCCATCCCCGCCGGCAACCCGCTACGCGAGGGTGAGGGCCGCCGGGAGATCTACGCCATCGGCCTGCGCAACCCCTGGCGGATGAGTCTGGACGCCATGACCAAGACGCTCTGGATCGGCGACGTCGGCCAATCACAGGTCGAGGAGATCGATCGGCTCCGCACCGGCAAGCGTCGGCTACGCAACCTGGGTTGGTCGCGCTACGAGGGCCGCCGCACCTACGACGCGGGCGCAGCCATGCATCGCGGCAAGCTCGTATGGCCGGTCGCGAGCTACCGCCACCCGAGCGGCAACAGCATCATCGGGGGCGCGGTCTATCGCGGCGGCCAGTCCCCAGCACTGCGCCGCTACTACGTCTACGGCGACTTCTCCGGCTGGATCGCCGGCTTCGACATCGGCGACCGCACCCAGACCTTCCACCTCGACACCGGCAAGGAGGGGCTGTTGACGATCTCGCGCGGCGGCGACAAGGAGCTTTACGCCGCGTATGCCGACGGCTCGGTGTTGCGGATCAGCGCGTCGTGAGCGGACCCCGCCGGCGATGGTGGCGGGAGACCCAAAAGGCCGGACTCCGCTGGAGTCCGGCCTGTGGTGGCAGGTAGAGGATTCGAACCTCTGAAGCTTTCGCGACGGATTTACAGTCCGCTCCCATTGGCCGCTCGGGCAACCTGCCGGGTTGTTGTTGCCAACCTGGTTTGGCCAGGCGGCAGCAAGGCGAAACAATAACGCAGCACCCAGGCAGGCCCGAAACTGAGCCCGGCACCCGCCGGGCCGCCTTCGAGGAGGAACCCATGGCAGATAGTTCGTTCGACATCGTCAGCAAGCTCGATCGGCAAGAGGTCGACAACGCGCTCGGGCAGACCGCCCGCGAGATCGCCACCCGGTTCGACTTCAAGGGCACCGGCGCGACGATCGAGTGGCAGGGCGAGCGGGTCGTGGAGATCAGCGCGTCGGCCGACGATCGCGCCAACGCAGTCCTCGATGTCTTTAAGGGCAAGTTGGTCAAGCGCAACGTGTCGCTCAAGGTGCTCGATGCCTCCGAGCCGAGGCAGTCCGGCCAGCAGTCCAAGATCACCATCAACCTCAAGGACGGCATCACTTCTGAGGACGCCAAGAAGGTCGCCAAGCTGATCCGCGACGAGGGCCCCAAGGGGATCCGCACCCAGATCCAGGGCGACGAGCTCCGCGTCTTCTCCAAGAAGCGCGACGACCTCCAGACCGTGATCGCGCTGGTCAAGGAGCAGGACTTCGATTTCGCGGTGCAGTTCGTCAACTACCGCTGACCGGCTGCCGCCGGCCGGCACCGACGACCGGCCCCGGGGCGGCTAGCCCTGCAACAGCTAGCTCGCGGGAAGGCGGCAGGCGACCTCGGCCAGCAGCCGCTCACGCAACGCGTAGGCCACGAGCGCGATCGAGGCGGCCGCGAGCAGCGGCTGCACCGGCTCGAACCAACGCACCGCGCCGGTCGTTCCGAGCGCGAGCAGCACGAGCTTGTTGCAGACCGGGCACCCGACCGCAAAGAAGCTCAGCGCACCCCCGAGGAGGCCGCGAGTGGAGGTCGGATCGCGCTGATCCGCACCCTCCGGCGCGCTCACCTCAGCCAACGGCGCGCGCACATAGGTCGCGATCAGGAGCCCCGACAGCAACGCCGTCACGGCCAGCACGGGGTAGCTCCACGTGGTGGGCGGGATCGTCCGCCCGAAGACCGGGTTGGGGATCAAATCGGTCGGGAGACCGACGAGGAGCGCCACGGCCAGGGCAGCGCCCGCTGCGGTGACCCAGCGGCGTACGGGCCAGGCGGCGAGCACCGCCAACGCACCCCGTGACGTGACGTCGATCTCGGAGGTCTCTTGCACACGGAGAATGTACCCGGCGGCAGGCTGAGACGAATCGGCCAGAACGGGGGTCCCCGCGTAAACTCCCAGGTCGTGCCGCAAGTTCGTGCGGCCGTCAGAAAGGCAGCACGTGAGCAAGCAGGTCCGGCAGCTCGACCGGGTCATCATCAGGTTCGCAGGCGATTCCGGCGACGGTATGCAACTCACCGGAGACCGCTTCACCCAAGAGTCCGCGTCGTTTGGCAACGACCTCTCGACGTTGCCCAACTTCCCCGCCGAGATCCGTGCCCCGCAGGGCACCTTGCCCGGCGTTTCGTCCTTCCAGGTCCACTTCGCCGACCACGACATCCTCACTCCGGGCGATGCCCCTGATGTGTTGGTCGCGATGAACCCAGCCGCCCTCAAGGCCAACCTGAGCGACCTCCCGCCGGGCGCCACCGTGATCGTCGATACCCACGACTTCACCGCGCGCAACCTCACCAAGGCGGGGTATGCCGGCAACCCGCTCGAGGACGACAGCCTCGCGGCCTACGCCGTGTTCCAGGTCGATCTAACCGGGATGACGGTCGAGTCGGTCAAGGAGTTCGGCCTCTCCCGCAAGGACGCGTCCCGAGCAAAGAACATGTTCGCCCTCGGGTTGCTGTCGTGGATGTATGGGCGCCCGACCGAGTCGACCATCGCGTTCCTCCAGCGGCGCTTCGCCAAGGTGCCCGACATTCGCGACGCCAACATCACGGCCTTCCGCGCCGGGTGGAACTTCGGCGAGACGACGGAAGCCTTCGCCGTCTCCTACGAGATCAAGCCCGCCCCGATGCCGGCCGGGACCTACCGCAACATCACCGGCAGCCTCGCGCTGGCCTACGGCCTCATCGCCAGCAGCGTGCGCAGCGGACTGCCCCTGTTCCTCGGTTCCTACCCGATCACGCCGGCCTCCGACATCCTGCATGAGCTGGCCAAGCACAAGAGCTTCGGCGTCACGACGTTTCAGGCCGAAGACGAGATCGCCGGCATCGGCGCCGCCCTCGGCGCGGCCTTCGCCGGACAGCTCGGCGTCACGACGACGAGCGGGCCCGGCGTCGCGTTGAAGTCCGAGACCATCGGCCTGGCCGTGATGACCGAGTTGCCGCTGCTCGTGGTCGATGTGCAGCGCGGCGGCCCCTCGACCGGCCTGCCAACCAAGACCGAGCAGTCCGATCTGCTCCAGGCGATGTTTGGCCGCAACGGCGAGGCCCCCGTGCCGATCGTCGCGCCGCGCTCCCCCGGCGACTGTTTCGACGCCGCACTGGAGGCCGCCCGCATCGCGGTGACCTACCGGACGCCCGTCATCCTGCTCTCCGACGGCTATCTGGCCAACGGGTCCGAGCCATGGCGGATCCCCGAAGTCGACACCCTCCCGTCGATCGATCCCGCCTTCGCCACCGAGCCCAATCACGAGCTTGCCGACGGCAAGAGCGCGTTCTGGCCCTACCAGCGCGACCCGCAGACCATGGCTCGCCCGTGGGCGATCCCCGGCACCGCCGGGTTGGAGCACCGCATCGGCGGACTGGAGAAGGGCGACGGGCACGGCAACATCTCCTACGATCCCGCCAACCACGACCTGATGGTGCGCACCCGGCAGGCCAAGATCGAGGGCATCGCCGCGTCGCTGCCACCGTTGGAGGTCGACGACCCGAGCGCAGCCACCGGCGACGGCGCCAAGGTCCTGGTGCTGGGGTGGGGCTCGACCTACGGCCCGATCGGAGCCGGCGTACGCCGCGTCCGCAAGGCCGGCTTCAACGTCGCTCAAGCCCACCTGCGCCACCTCAATCCGTTCCCGGCCGACCTCGGTGAGGTGCTGCGCCGCTACGACAAGGTGCTGGTCCCCGAGATGAACCTGGGGCAGCTGTCGCTGCTGCTGCGGGCTCGCTACCTCGTCGATGTGGTCGGCTACAACCAGGTCCGCGGGCTGCCGCTCAAGGCGGTTGAGCTGGCCGAGGCGATCGCCGAACTGGTCGAACAAGCAGAGGGTGTCGCCGTCGACCTCGGGGCCTACGGACTCGCCAACGCATCCGCGAACACGTCCGGAGGTCTCGCATGACCACCTCTCTCGACGCTGGCTTCCCGCACGGCCGCGCCGATCTCCAGACCCCGACGCTGCGCACCGGCACCGAGTCCGTGCCGCGCACCGAGGAAGTCCAGACCGGCAAGGACTTCACCTCCGACCAAGAGGTGCGGTGGTGCCCGGGTTGCGGCGACTACGCCGTCCTCAAGGCCGTGCAGTCCTTCCTGCCCGACCTCGGGCTCCGGCGCGAAAACATCGTCTTCGTCTCCGGGATTGGCTGCTCCTCCCGCTTCCCGTACTACCTCGACACCTACGGCATCCACTCCATCCACGGCCGCGCGCCGTCGATCGCGACCGGCATCGCGACCGCGCGCGAGGACCTCTCGGTCTGGGTGATCACCGGAGATGGCGACGCGCTGTCGATCGGAGGCAACCATCTGATCCACGCGTTGCGCCGCAATGTGAACCTCAACATTTTGCTGTTCAACAACCGGATCTACGGCCTCACCAAGGGCCAGTACTCCCCCACCTCCGAGGCCGGCAAGGTCACCAAGTCCACACCGATGGGCTCGGTCGATCACCCGTTCAACCCGGTCTCACTGGCGCTGGGCGCCGAGGCGTCGTTTGTGGCGCGCACCGTCGACTCCGACCGCAAGCACCTCACTGCAGTCCTCTCCGCGGCCGCAGCCCATCGGGGCACGTCCCTGGTCGAGATCTACCAGAACTGCCCGATCTTCAACGACGGCGCCTTCGACGCGATCAAGGGTCGCGACACCGGCGGCGCGGTGATCCCCCTAGAGCACGGTCAGCGCATCGTGTTCGGTGACGGCAAGTGCCTGATCCGCGACGCCGACTCCGGCGGCGTGAGGGTCGCCGACCTCTCCGAGGTGAGCCCCGAGTCTGTGCTGGTGCATGACGCTCACGCGGCCGACCCGACGATGGCGTTTGCGATCTCCCGGCTCACCGACGCTGGCTATCTGCACCAAGCCCCGATCGGGATCTTCCGGCAGGTCGACCGGCCGACGTATGACGATCAGACCCGCGCGCAACTCCACACGGCCACCGGCGGTGCCGAGGCTGACCTCACCGAGCGCCTTGGCGCCCTGATCGGCGGCGGGGACACCTGGACGGTGGCCTGAGCCAGGCTGAGCCCGAGCACCGACTGAGCCCGGACACGGCCTGTTTCTGGCCCCGCTCAACCAGCGCCCAGAAACGACTGTGGGGCTGATTGAAGCCACCAGGTGACTCCGACTTGGGAGTAACAGCCTGGTGTGGCCCCGGGGTGGCGGTCTTATTTGGCCCCACCTGGCCTGATCTGCGACACGCCGGGGTGGTTGTGACGGTCTGAAGTGGCCCCACCCCGGATGGGGTATCCGTCATGAGCGAACAGTTGACGGTCGGGCTGGTGGGGAGGGTCTCGCGGGTGGAGGTGTTCGCCGCGATCAGACGCGATGCCCGGGTCGAGGGGCTCTCGATCCGGCAACTCGCGAGGAAGCATGGGGTTCACCGGCGGACGGTGCGCCAGGCACTCGCGTCGGCGTTCCCGCCCCCGCGCAAGCCTGCCGCGCGATCTTCGCCGAAGCTGGATCCGTTCAAGGCGCTCGTCGATGGCTGGTTGCGCGAGGATCTGGATGCTCCGAGGAAGCAGCGGCATACTGCCCGCCGGGTCCATGCCCGGTTGGTCGAAGAGCGTTCGGCGGTGGTGTCGTACTCCACGGTCCGCGACTATGTGGCCCGCCGTCGGCCTGAGATCGCTGCGGAAGCCGGCCGGGCGGTGGCCGAGGTGTTCGTGCCGCAGACCCACGAACCCGGCGCGGAAGCCGAGGTCGACTTCGCCGATCTGTGGGTCATCTTGCGTGGGATCAAGACGAAGGTGTTCTTGTTCACCCTACGGCTGTCGTACTCCGGGAAGTCGGTGCATCGGGCGTTCGCTACCCAGGGCCAAGAGGCGTTCCTCGAAGGGCACGCCTACGCCTTCGCCCAGTTGGGTGGGGTGCCGGTACGTCACATCCGCTACGACAACCTCAAGGCCGCGGTCTCCCGAGTGTTGCAGGGCCGGGGCCGGGAGGAGTCGGATCGGTGGGTGGCGTTCCGATCCCACTACGGCTTCGACGCGTTCTACTGCCAACCCGGCATCAAAGGAGCACACGAGAAGGGCGGGGTCGAAGGCGAGGGCGGCCGGTTCCGCCGCACCCACTGCGTCCCGATGCCCGTGGTCGACTCGATCGCCGAGCTCAACGACCTCCTCGACGCCGCGGACGCCAAGGACGACCACCGCCGGGTCGGCACCAGATTGACCACGACCCGCGATGACTTCGCCTTCGAACGCCGACTACTGAGTCCGCTTCCGGTGGAGGAGTTCCCGACCTGGTTGACCCTCACCCCGCGGGTGGACCGGCACGCCAGGATCAACGTCCGCAGCGTCCAGTACTCCGTGCCCGCAAGGCTGATCGGCAGACGGGTCCGCGTCGAGCTCAGTGCGACCGAGCTACGCATCCATGACGGCCGCGTGCACGTGGCGACACATGAACGCTCGACTGCGCGGGGCGGCCAGGTCCTCGATCTGGACCACTACCTCGAGGTCCTGGCCTACAAACCAGGCGCCCTCCCCGGTGCGACCGCGTTGTCTCAAGCCCGGGCCCGCGGCGCGTTCACCCCAGCCCATGACGCGTTCTGGGCCGCCGCCCGGAAAGCCCACGGCGATGCGGCCGGCACCCGCGAACTCATCGACATCCTCCTCCTACACCGCCACCTCACCAACCTGCAGGTGGTCGCCGGGCTCACCGCCGCGTTGACGGTCGGCGCGACCACCGCCGACGTGGTCGCCGTGGAAGCCCGACGCGTCGGCTCCGGCCAGTCCACCAACGCCGGCGGCGCGGTCGGCGCTCCTGGAGCGAACGCGATGGGCCCCGCCCCTGTCGGACAGGAGACGTCGAGTTCAGGGCGGGTGTTGTCCCTGTCCGCATGCCGGCTCGCCGATCCGGCGGCAGTAGTCGCGGGACTACCCGCCGACACCCGGCCGCTGCCGACCGTGGATGCCTACGACCAGCTCCTCCGCCTGCCCACCGGCACCGACCACGACCTCCCCGTGAACCCGAACTCACCCATGAGCCTGCCCGACGTTGAGGAGCCCTCCTGATGCCACGCACCGCCGCCACGGCCACCTCGACCAGCCTGCCGCCGGCTACGTCTGCCATCAGTGCGAGCACTGGTCGATGAAGCCGTCCGAGTAGCTGAGAAGGAGCAACTGTCGTATACCGGGTTCCTCGCCGAACTCCTCCTGGCCGAGTGCGACGACCGCGACCGGCGGTCCACCATCCGCCGGATCGCCGGTGCGGGATTCCCACGCCCGAAGTTCCTCGCCGACTTCGACTACGACGCCAACCCCCACATCAACCCCGCCACCATCAACACCCTCGCCACCGGCGAATGGGTCAAAGCAGGGCAGCCGTTGTGTCTGGTCGGGGACTCCGGCACCGGGAAGACCCACCTGCTGATCGCCCCCGCGACCGCTGCGGCTGAGGCCGGCTACCGGGTGAAGTACACCCTGGCCACCCGGCTCGTGAACGAACTCGTCGAAGCCGCCGACGACAAGCAGTTAGCCCGGACCATCGCACGGTACGGCCGCGTGGACTTGCTGTGCATCGACGAACTCGGCTACATGGAACTCGACCGCCGCGGCGCCGAACTCCTCTTCCAGGTCCTCACCGAACGCGAAGAACGCAACTCCGTCGCCATCGCCTCCCTCGAATCCTTCTCGGGCTGGACCAAGACCTTCACCGACCCCCGACTCTGCGCCGCCATCGTCGACCGCCTCACCTACGGCGGCAACATCATCGAAACCGGCACCGGCTCCTACCGACTTGCGCAAAGCCGCGTGCGGACGTCCTCAGGCCGGCTAACCAGTCAGTAGGCAGCCTCGATCACATCGAGGTCGTGGTTGTCGTAGTCCTCGGGCCAGATCTCTACCCGCATGCACGAGTTGTCGTTGGAATCATCGTTGTTGTCTCGGTGACCGAGGTGAACAGTGTGGCCGAGTTCGTGGCACCCCAGGGAGCGCCATCTGGACATCGAGGTACCCATCGAACTCAAGTTGAACTTGACGTAGAACTCGTCGCAGACCAGGCCGTACACCAGCCAGTCGGTACACGAGGTGCGCCCGTGCCAACCGGTGTCGCCGTACGCATAGTCGTGGATCTCCGCGTCGCCGGTTCCACTGAACGTCGCGTTGAAGCCGGCGGCTCGGTTCAACTGGTTTCTCCCGTGCACGGCCGCAGCATCACCGTAGGAGGTGAGGTTGACCCGGTCCATGTAGTGGTCACCGTTGTCAGCGAACGGGTACTGCTCGTGCCCGGCATGAGCCGGGCTCGCGGTCAGCCCGACAGCCAAGCAGACCGCCCCGAAGATCGCCCCCAGGCTTGTGTAGGTACGCACTCGCATCATGCCCCCTTCGCGATCCGAGCAACCAAGTCGCTCAAGGTCATCGTGTCGAGTCCCCAATCGGCCCACGGCCCATCGGTTGGAGCATCGCTGTGAGATCCACCATCCAGCCCGACCTCGGCGGCGCCGCTTGCGACGAGGCCATCCGGGCCCTCTACGACTCGCCCATCAGATGAAACCAGTCGGTAACGAGGCGGTCCAGGATCGGTCTTGAGGTGTAGGAAGTACACACCAGAGTCATCGACCTGACTCCACGCGACTCCGTTGACGATGTACCCCTCGCCACTCTCGGGATCCCAGCCCTCTTCTTCAAGGACCAATCCTTCACCCGGCTTGACGCCACCCCCGGCTAGAACCTGCTCGACCACCAGCGTGACGGACCGGAGCTGGAATTGATCGCCTTCGTCCTCGGACCCCAGCACGCGTCCTGGAGACACCTCCGAGACACTGCCGACGACCA
The DNA here is from genome assembly GCA_049299195.1 of Nocardioides sp. Lineage (GTDB taxonomy): Bacteria > Actinomycetota > Actinomycetes > Propionibacteriales > Nocardioidaceae > Nocardioides. The sequence goes on along the minus strand of JBAQXA010000606.1, from coordinate 7,945 downwards.
CGAGGTCCGAGCTCTTCGTCATGGATGACACATCGTCGAAGTACTCGACCTCACGCGCTTCGGCAACCGAAGAGGGCGCATCGGCCAGTTCGCCCGACGAGCCGCCCAGCCGCCACAGAACCAGCCCGGACACCGCCGCGATCAGAAGCACGGCAAGAACCACTCTGCGCACCGTTGTCACCCCCGTGACTCCGAGATGTGTTTGCGTGCGTCTGCGCCCACACGCCTCCGGCGTCAATACCTTCGCCAGGGTGGGGCCAGATCAGGCCGTCAGCGTGGGGCCGACGCGAGTTGACATTCCCACTTCCAACCAACCCCGCAGTGCGCAGTGCAGACCTCTGATCAGGCGCGGTAGGTCTGGTAGACGTAGTTGGTCCACGACTTGGCGTAGCCACCCTGCTTCTTGGCGAACGCGCGGTAGTACCACGAGCCGGAGCGCGGCGCGCTCATCCGGTAGTTGAAGACGCTGCGGCTGTTGGTCCGCACCCGATCGACCTTGCGGAAGGTGCAGCCGTCGCACTTGGCCCGCTGGATCACGATGATCTTGCGCTTGTAGGCCGGGCGAACCTTGCCGTGCATGATGAGCTTGCCGCCGCGCCGGACGAGCTTGTCGTTCAGGTTGCGCAGGGGCAGTGCCTTGCTGGCGCTCGGTGCGGCGGCCGGGCGAGCCATGGCCTCCGCGGTGCGTGCCTGAGCCGGAACGGCGCCGAGCGAGAGCGCGAGGCCAGCGCCGGTGACCAGGGTCACCAGGCGGGCAGCAACAGACGTGTTAGTAGACATTTTCTTCCCCCTTATTGAGCACATGTGCATGTGTGTACGCGGCGTTGGTACGCAGTGTGGTGTCGGCCAGTCTCATCAGGCCGAACACCGCTAATCCAAGCACACGCCACCGACGTTCGCATCGGATGTGTCCACACCTTTGCTTTGCAGCGGAGGCGGTCTAATCGGCCACTTAGGATGCTGCAGTGTCAACGACCCGGCAGGGCCTCACCCTGGGGGTGACGGCATACATCTTGTGGGGGGTCTTTCCGCTCTACTTCCCGCTGTTGGAGCCCGCCAGCGCCGGCGAAATCCTCGCTCATCGGATCGTATGGTCGGCGGGCACGATGCTGCTCGCCGTGGTGCTGCTGCGCCGCGGTCCCGCGGTCCTGGCGCTCGTGCGTGACCGGCGCGCACGTCTGCGTCTAGCCCCGGCAGCCCTAGTCATCTCGCTCAACTGGGTGACCTACGTCTGGGGGGTGAACAACGGCCACGTCGTGGAGACCGCGCTCGGCTACTTCATCAACCCGCTTGTCACCGTCCTCATGGGCGTCGTGATCTTTGGGGAGCGGCTTCGCCGGACGCAATGGCTCGCCCTGAGCGGCGGGGCCGCCGCGGTCGTCGTCCTCGGCGTGCAATATGGCGCGATCCCCTGGGTCTCCCTCGTGCTGGCCTTCTCCTTCGGCACCTATGGGCTCCTCAAGAAGCAGGCGAACGCCGGGGCAGTGGAGAGCCTCACCTTCGAGACGGTGCTGCTATCTCCCTTTGCATTGCTCTACCTCGTGTGGATCAGCACTCACGGGGTGAGCGACTTCGCCCAACACGGCTCCACTCACGCCCTGTTGCTGGCCAGCCTCGGCATCGTCACGGCTGTCCCGCTGCTGTGCTTTAGCGCCGCCGCCACGCGCATCTCCATGACCGCCCTCGGGCTGCTGCAGTATCTCGGCCCGACGATTCAGTTCCTGCTCGGCGTCTTCTGGTTCCACGAGCCGATGCCGCTGGCGAGGTTCTTGGGCTTCGCCTTGGTCTGGGGGTCATTGGCGATCTTTACCGCCGAAGGACTCCGCCACCGCCGACGCCAACTGCGCGACGCCGCGGAGGCAGCCGCTCTGTGAGCTGAGGCGCAGGCCCCTCAGGCCGTGCGGAGCGCGACGAGATCGGCGAAGTCTTCCAAGGCGGAGCGCACCGAGCCCTGGGGCAGCACTTCAAGGAGCGCCTTGGCCTCGGCCGCCCGGGCCACGACATAGGCCCGCGCTTCGGTCATCGCGGGGTGTGCGCGCAGCAGCGTCAGCGTCTCGGCCAGCAGGGCGTCGTCGGTGAGATCGCCGGCCAGCAGCTGCAGCAGCCGGGCGTCCGCCGGATCGATCGACGCCTGGGCCATCAGCACCGGGAGGGTCGGAACCCCCTCGCGCAGGTCGGTGCCGGGGGTCTTGCCGGACTCCTCCGACTCGGTGGCGATGTCGAGGATGTCGTCGGAGAGCTGGAAGGCCGTCCCGACGATTTCGCCGTATGCCGCCAACGCCTCGACCACCGCAGGCTCGGCGCCGCCAAACATCGCGCCATAGCGCGCGGAGGTGGCGATCAGCGAGCCGGTCTTGCCGGCGACCACGGCGAGGTAGTGCTCCAGCGGGTCCTCGCCCGGCGAGGGCTTGAGCGTCTCCATGATCTGGCCCTCGACGAGGCGGGTGAAGGTCTGGGCCTGAATGCGCACTGCCTCCGCGCCGAGCTCGGCGGTCAGCTCGGAAGACTTGGAGAACAAGAAGTCGCCGGTGAGGATCGCGACATGGTTGTCCCAGCGGGCGTTGGCTGAAGCAGCGCCGCGGCGCAGCATCGCTTCGTCCATCACGTCGTCGTGATAGAGCGAGGCCAGGTGGGTCAGCTCCACCACGCAGGCTGAGATCTCGACCCCGGGCGCATCGGGGTGCGTGCCTGCCTCCGCGGCGAGCAGCACCAGGAGCGGCCGGATTCGCTTGCCGCCCGCGTCAAGCAGGTGGCTCGCCGCTTCGGTGACGAAGGGCGCCCGGCTCTGCACGTGTCCGCTCAGCGCGACCTCGACCTGGGCCATGCGCTCCCGCAGTCGGGCCTCGAGGGCCGCATCAACAACGGGAAGGGCCAGGCCGGGTCCAGTGCTCACCGGATGAACTCTCCAGCACGGGCAGCCAGGTTGAGCAGCGGTCCCGGGATCACACCCAACACGACAGTGACCGCGGCACCGAGCGCGATCGTGCCGGCCGTCAGGATCGAGGGCATCGTGACCGAGGGGCCGTCGGCCTGGGGCTCAGCGAAGTACATCAAGACGATCACGCGGATGTAGAAGTACGCCGCGATGATGCTCGCCACGATGGCCGCCACGACCACCGGCCACGCGCCGGCGGAGAGGGCGGCCGCAAAGACCGCCCACTTGCCGATGAAGCCGGAGGTGAGCGGGATCCCCGCCATGCCGAGCAGGAACAGCGCGAAGGCTGCGGCCACGATCGGTGAGCGTTGGCTCAGACCGGCCCACCGGGACAGGTCGGTGGCCTCGCCGCTCGCGTCGCGCACCAGCCCGACCACGGCGAAGGCGCCGAGGGTGGCGAAGCCGTAGGTGACCAGATAGAACATCACGGCCTGCAACGAGGTGACCTGGCCTTCGGAGAGCTCCGATGCGCTCTGGAGACCGAGGACGCCGGTGAGCAGGAAGCCGGTGTGGGCGATCGAGGAGTAGGCCAGCATGCGCTTGACGTCGGTTTGGGTCAGGGCCAACACGGCGCCGGCCAGCATCGTCAGCACCGCGATCACCCACATCATCGGCTGCCAGGACCAGCGCTCGGCACCGAAGGCGCCGTAGAAGATGCGCAGGATCGCGCCGAAGGCCGCGGCCTTGGTCGCGGCGGCCATAAACGCGGTGACCGGGGTCGGGGCGCCCTGATAGACGTCGGGGGTCCACGCGTGGAACGGGACCGCGCCCACCTTGAAGAGCAGGCCCACCGAGATCAGGCCGATTCCGGCGAGCAGCAGCAACTGGTTGCCGACATCGTTGCGCACGGCCTCGTGGATCGCCCCGAACTGCATCGAACCGGCGTAGCCATAGACCAGCGCCACGCCATAGATGAAAAAGCCGGAGGAGAAGGCACCCAGGAGGAAGTACTTCAGGGCAGCCTCTTGGCTGAGCAGCCGGCGTCGACGCGCCATGCCGCACATGATGTAGAGCGGCAGCGACAACACCTCAAGGCCGACAAACATGGTCATCAGGTCGTTGGCCGAGCAGAAGACCATCATGCCGCCGATGGCAAAGAGCAGCAGCGGGTAGACCTCGGTGTGCTCCAAGCCGCGCTCGGCGGCGACCCGCTCGGCCTGCGAGCCGGGCATCGAGGCCGCCTGGCCGGAGAAGGCCGTGAGGCCACCCTCCAGCTCACGCTCGGCAAAGAGCAGCAGGCCGGCAATGCCGAGCATCAGGATCAGACCCCAGAGGAACAGCGCCGGACCGTCGACGGCGATCGCGCCTTCGAGGGTCAACTGGCCGCGTCCGGAACCGTCGGCACCCACCGGCTTCGCGTCGCCGGCCACCAGCACGGTCACCACCAGTGCGCTGACCAGGCCAGCAACACCCAAGAGCGCCTGGGCAAAGAAGCGCGAGCTGCGCGGGAGAAACGCCTCCACCAGGACGCCGAGGCAGGCCACGCTGAATACGATGAGTAGCGGTGCGATCTCGAAGTACTCGACCGCCGGCTTGACGAACTCGTTCACTCCTGGCCTCCCTCGTGGTGCTCGTGGTCGGCCATCCCCACGGTCGGAGCGGGGTCGCTGACCCCGACGTGACTCAAGGTGTCTTCGATGTAGGGGTTGATGGTGTCGAGCAGCGGCTGCGGGTAGAAGCCAAACAGCACGAGCGCCAGCAGCAGCGGTGCGACCGCGCCGATCTCGCGGCGGTTGAGGTCGCTCAGGTTCTGCACCGACTCACTCGTGGGCCCGGTCATCGTGCGCTGGTAGAGCCACAGCGCGTAGATCGCCGCGAGCACGATCGCGGTGACCGCGATGGCGCCGGCCCACCACGCGTGCTGGAAGGCCGAGACCAGCACGAGGAACTCCGAGACGAAGGGCGAGAGCCCGGGCAGACCGCAAGCGGCGAGCCCGGCAATCAGGAAGAAGCCGGCGAGCATCGGGGTGACCTTCTCCACGCCGGTGTAGGCGCCGATCTTGGCCGTGCCGGTGCGCCGGATGAGGTAGCCGGCGATCAGGAACAGCGCCGCCGTGGCGAGGCCGTGGTTGACCATGTAGAGGACCGCGCCACTGCCGCCTTGGGTGCTGAACACGAAGATGCCGAGCACGATGAAGCCGAAGTGCGACAGCGAGGTCAAGCCGATCAGCCGCATCACGTCGGTCTGGCCGATCGCCACGAGTGCGCCGTAGACGATCGAGATCAGCGCCAAGACGACCACGACCGGCGTGGCCCACTGGGAGGCCTCCGGGAGCAGACCGAGGCAGAAGCGCAGCATCCCGAAGGTGCCGATCTTGTCGAGCACGCAGACGAGCAGCACGTTGGTGCCCGAGGTGGCCTGTGCGGTCGTATCGGGCAGCCAGGTGTGCACGGGGAACATCGGGGCCTTGATCGCGAACGCGATGAAGAAGCCGAGGAACAACCAGCGCTGGGTGATCGGATCGATGTCGAGCGCCGCTAGATCGCTGAGCAGGTACGTCGGGTGGCCGGCCTTGGCCGCGACGACATAGAGCCCGATGACCGAGCCGAGCATGATCAGGCCGCCGGCGAGCTGATACAGCAGGAACTTGATGGCCGCCCGCGAGCGCTGCGCGCCGCCCCAACCGCCGATGAGGAAGTAGGCCGGGATCAGCGTCGCCTCAAAGACGACGTAGAACAAGAAGACGTCGGTGGCCAAGAAGACCGCCATCGAGGCCGCCTCCAGCGCCAGGACCCACGCGAAGAAGGAGGCGGTGGAGCGCTCGTCGGCGTCATGCCACGAGGCGATGACGACCAGCGGCACGAGCACCGCGGTGAGCAACACCATCATCAAGCCGAGGCCGTCGAGCCCGAGGGCGTAGTGCACGCCGAAGGAGTTGATCCACTCGTGCACCTCCTCGAACTGCCAGCCGCCGCCCACGTCATAACGGGTGGCGAGCAGCCCGGCGACGGCGAGCGTCGCCACCGAGAAGGCCAGCGCGACCTGCTTGGGGAGGGCTGCGGCGGGGGTCTTCGGCAAGAACGCGACGACCACCGCGCCGACAAGCGGCACGAGGATCAGCGTGGTCAGCCAGGAGAAACTCATCGGATGTTCACCGCCATCAGGGCAGCGACGACCAGGATGCCGCCGCCGAGGAGGGACAGGGCATAGCTTCTGACGAAGCCGGTCTGCAGGCGGCGCAGCAGCGTGGAGAGGCCGGCCACAGCGGCCGAGCCTTGCTCGACGGCGCCGTCGACACCGACTCGGTCCAGCACCGTGAGCGCGCCGACGACCTCACTGCCGGGCCGCACCACGAGGCCTTCGTTGATCGCGTCGCCGTAGAGGTCGGCGCGGGCAGCGCGGGTGGCCAGGGAGACCTGAGCCGGGGCGACGCGCGGCACCTCGTGACGTCCGACGAGGAACCAGGCGGCAGCCACGCCGACGGCCACGACGGCCACGACAATCGCGGAGAACGCGAGCGGCGGGATCGGGGGTTCGTGGTGCACGGGGTGACCCACCACCGGTGCCAGCCAGTCGACGATCCAGTTGTTGAGCAGCATCACGCCACCGAGCAAGGAGAGGGCGGCCAGGACCATCAGCGGCACCGTCATCACCTTCGGCGACTCGTGCGGATGCACCCCGTCTGCCCAGCGCTCCTTGGTGAAGAAGGTCATCAGCATGAGCCGGGTCATGTAGAAGGCCGTCACGCCAGCGCCGAGGATCGCGGCGAGGCCGACGATCGGGTTCTCCACAAACGCGGTCTCGATGATCTTGTCCTTGGACCAGAAGCCGGAGAAGCCGGGGAAGCCGATGATCGCGAGGTAGCCCATGGCGAAGGTCATGAAGGTCACCGGGAGGGACTTCTGCAGGGCACCGTAGTGCCGCATGTCGACGTCGTCGTCCATGGCGTGCATGACCGAGCCTGCTCCGAGGAACATGTTGGCCTTGAAGAAGCCGTGGGTCAGCAGGTGGAAGATCGCGAACGCGTAGCCCGCGACCCCCAGCCCGGCGCCGAGCATCATGTAGCCGATCTGGCTCATGGTCGAGCCGGCCAGGGCCTTCTTGATGTCGTCCTTGGCGCAACCGATGACCGCACCCCACAGGAGGGTGACGACGGCGACGATCACGACCACGGTCTGGGCGATCTCGGCCCGCTCGAAGATGTAGTTGGAGCGCACGATCAGGTAGACGCCGGCGGTGACCATCGTCGCGGCGTGGATCAGGGCCGAGACCGGGGTCGGGCCTTCCATCGCGTCGAGCAGCCAGGCCTGCAGCGGCACCTGAGCGGACTTGCCGCAGGCACCCAGCAGCAACAGCAGCCCGATCGCGTTGAGGGTGGCGCTGGAGGCGCCCTCGGCGGCCGCGCTGACCCCCGCGAAGCTGACCGTGCCGAAGGTGACAAACATCAGCATCGTCGCAAGAGACAGCCCGATGTCGCCGACGCGGTTGATCACGAAGGCCTTCTTGGCGGCGGCAGCGGCCGACGGCTTGTGCTGCCAGAAGCCGATCAAGAGGTAGGACGCCAAGCCGACGCCTTCCCAGCCCAAGAAGACGCCGAGGTAGTTGCCTGCGAGGACCAGCATGAGCATCGCGGCGACGAAGAGGTTGAGGTAGCCGAAGAAGCGGCGGCGGCGCACGTCATGGGCCATGTAGCCGATGGAGTAGACGTGGATCAGCGAGCCGACACCGGTGATCAGCATCAAGAACAGCGCCGACAGCGGGTCATAGAGCAGATCCATGCCCACGTCGAAACCGCCCACCTGGACCCAGGTGAACAGGTGCTGGGAGTAGGACCGATGCTCCACGTCGCTGGCGTTGGCCTGCACAAACATCAGCAGGCTCAACACAAACGAGCCGACGGGCATGGCGGTCCCGAGCAGGTGTCCCCACTTGTCGGTGGCCTTGCCGCCCACGAGCAGGATGACGGCGCCGGCCAGAGGCAGCGCGATCACCAGCCACAGGAGCGCGAAGATCCCCGTGCCCACTTCGGGGTTGACCACCGGGATGTGCGCGGCCCCCTCAGAGGCGAG
>JBAQXA010000605.1:0-4492 GCA_049299195.1 Nocardioides sp. | reverse complement strand
CTGCTACGGCCGGGCCTCGAATCGGCTCCAAAGTTGGGGCAAGCGCCGAGGGCCACGCCGACGGTGCGAACCAGTCGGGCCAGCCTCACCAGCAGGGCGGCGGGAGTCCGCCACCGCCCACGCCGATGGTTCCCCACGTCGCTGATCCGACTCCTCCGTCTCGCGCTGGTCGGCCTGGGGGTGAGAAGCGATGAGTACGACGACAGGACAGGGCCCAGCGCATACCGAGGCTGGTCTGACACCAGTGAAGTTCTCCCGGCTGTCCAAGCGCGGCGTACTGCTCGGGCTGTCCGGCTTGCAGCTCGTCGTCGTCGGCCTCGGTGCGGTTGCGCTGGTGTTCTCGCTGTATCTGGGCGGCGGCATCATCCTCGCCTACACGGCACCAGTCCTGATCCTGTGCGCCGCCCTGGCGTGGGTCGGCATCGGCGGGCGGAAGCTCGTGGAGTGGCTGCCGATCCTGCTCCGATGGGCGTGGCGCTCCAGTGGCGGGCAGCTCGTCTACCGACGCAGGGTCCTCAAGCCCCGCCCGGCCGGAGTGCTCGCCCTGCCGGGAGACGCCGCCAGCCTGCGGCAATGGGTCGACGCCGAGACCGGGGCGGTCATGGTCCACGACCCACACGCCGCGACGCTGACCGCTTTGGTCTCGGTCACCCCCCCGGCGTTCGTCCTGCTCGACCCGATCGAGCAGGACCGGCGCGTCACCAGTTGGTCCAGAGTGCTGGCCACCGCTTGCCGCTCGGGGCGAATCGCCTCGATGCAGATGATGGAACGTACCCTGCCCGACTCCGGCAAGGGACTGGCCGAGTGGTGGCACCGTCACGGCCAACAGGATGGCTCTTGGGCGGCGACCACCTACGGCGAGCTGATCGACCGCGCCGGCCCCGCTGGTGAGCGGCACGCCAGCACCGTCTCCATCGCGCTCGATATGAAGACCGCCGGCCGCGCGGTCCGTGCCGCCGGTGGTGGGATGCGGGGTGCCGCCGCCGTGCTGAGACAGGAGATGACCACCATCACCGCCGCACTCCGCGCTGCCGACCTCGCCCCCTCGACGTGGCTGGAGCCCGGCGACCTCGCCGTCATCCTGCGCTCGGCCTACGACCCCCAAGTCGCGGCCACGCTGGAACGACACGGCGACCTCGGCCGCGACCTCGCCACCGCAGGACCGGTCGCCCTCACCGAGACCTGGAGCCACCTGCGCAGCGACTCGGCCCACCACTGCGTGCTGTGGATCAGCGAGTGGCCCCGGTCGCTGGTCTATCCCGGGTTCCTCTCCTCGGTCCTGCTCTCCTCCGGCGTACGCCGCACCTTCACGCTGCTCTACACCCCGATGCGCGCTGACCACGCCGCCCGCGACATCCGCAAACGCAAGACCGAGCACGTCTCCGACGCCGCCCAGCGACAGCGTATGGGTCAGATCGAGGACGCCCAGCAAGACGCCGAGTACCACGACGTGCTCCGTCAGGAAGCCGACCTCACAGCCGGCCACGGAGTGCTCCGCGCGACCGGGTTCATCACCGTCAGCGCCACCACCCCCGACGAGCTGGAACAGGCCGTCGCCGCCATCGAACAGGCGGCCATCCAAGCCTCCTGCGAGACCCGCCGGCTCTGGGGCCAGCAGGCCCAAGCATTCGCCACAGCGGCGCTCCCACTGTGCCGGAACGTGTGAGTGTCATGATCGCCTTAGTTGCATCAGGTTCAGATGCAAAAGGCTGTTTTCTTGACACTTCGCGCCCGCTTCCTCGATACTGGTGTCACACGGAATGTGTTTGCATCAGATTCAGAGGCAAGGAGGTGTCCCATGACACGCACAATTCCGCCGTCCTTGGCCCCGGTCATCGCCGAACTCGAACTTGAAGCCGCTGACCTCGTGACCACGGCGAAACTTGACGAGATCGTCAAGGCCTCCGGCGTCGGCACGGCGACGCGCACCGTGGCGTCTCGGCTGCGCGAACGCGGATGGTTGCTTCCTACAGGCCAGCGGGGGGTGTGGGAGTTCGCTCCTGGGGCAGCGGCTGGCGCGGTCAGCCGGGGCGGTCACACCCGTCTGTTGCGGTCGGCGTTCGCCCACAGTCACGTGGAGTGTGGTCTGACCTTTCAGGCGGCAGCGTGGGCACATGACCTGGCCGACCGTGCGCCGGTCCGGCTGGAGGTGGCCGTGGTGTCGGCCCGCGAGGCGCGCAAACTCCCCGATGGGCTGGACGTGTCGGTCTTCGCGCCGACACTCGGTTACGTCACGCTCAAGGGTGTGCCGGTCCTCGTCCCGGCCAGCGTCTTGGTTCACATGGCTGCCCATCCCAGCGACGTTCGCTCGTGGACCAGTGCTCTTGAGTGGCTCCCCGACCTTGCCGCAGAGGTAGGCGTCGAGGAGGTGCTGACCGAGCTCAAGGGGCGTCCTGCCACCGTCGCAGCCCGGCTTGGCTACCTCATCCAAGGGCTACGCCCCGACATCGCCGAGCAGGTCGCCAGACCACGCACGAAGACGTGGTTCGGCCCCCGGCAGAAGGTGGTCCGGCACGACAACCACTGGCAGATCGCCGACACACTGCTTCCCTTCGATCCCCGCTCCCTGGCCTCGGTTGCAGGGGCAGCCGCATGACCAGCGGCCCCATCAGCCTGACCCTGGGCTGGCTCGGTCGCCATACGCCCCCGGGAGCCGGCGTTGACGGCCGACGGGCAGCCGTCATCGACATCGCCCAAGACCTGCTGTTGCGTGAACTCCATCAGAGCGGCGTACTGGACGCTCTCGTGTTCAAGGGCGGTACGTCACTACGCAAGCTCTACGCGGGCAACCAAGGACGGTTCTCCCTCGACCTCGACTTCAGCGTGGCCGACCCCACAGCCGACCCCGACACCGTGGTCCTGGACCTGATCGGCGAGATCGACGGCCTGCGCATCGGGCCATTCGCCTACGGCGTCACCGAACGGCGGGGCAAGTGGTGGCTGACCATCGACAGCGAGCTCTCAAACGAGGAATCGGGGTTGGCGAGCAAGCTCGACGTCTCGCCTCCTCCCTGGCTCACACCGGTTCGCCGGGGCTGGGTGTCCATGCCTGTCCACAGCACCTACGGCGGCCCTGGCCTGCCGGAACTCCAAGTCATCCGACTGGAGGAGAACATCGCCGAGAAGGTCTCGCGGCTCAACCGCACCACCACGGCCCGCGATCTCTACGACCTCGCGTGGCTCGCTACCCATCAACGCAACATAGGCAGCCTGGATACCGACCTGATCCGGCGCCTCGTCGTCCTCAAGATCTGGGTCGACGCGCACGGCGTCGCTTCGGCGACCTGCTCATGGCGGCCGGGTCACGACGCCCGCCCGTTCGACGCCGACACCTGGCTGCGCACTCGTGCGGCCGTTGAAGTCGACCTCGATGACATCGGCGCCCTGGCAGTTCCAACTCCGTCACTGGACGACCTCAACGCGACCATCAGCGCCCACTTCGCCTTCCTCCGCGATCTGGACACGGACGAACGGCAACTCGCAGCCACCCGCGAGCAGGACCGCCCGATCGCGCTCCGGCTCCTCACCGAGCTATCCGGCGGCAGATTGGCAGAGCTCGGCATCTACTAACCCGACGAGGGTGCGGCAGCGCACCTGCATCTCGACCGCACATTTGTCGAGACGCAGGAGACGCGGATGCCGACCTTCGAGGATGCCGTTGCTGACGCCGCCGAGGCCCAGCAGGCGATCAGGGGCCTTGCTCACGCGATGCGGGGCATGCGTGATCCGAGTCAGGGCTATCCGGTTCTGGGGTCGCTGACGTGGGGCTTGGCGTCGCTGGAGTTCGCTCTGAGTCAGCTCGCGCGCTTCTATGAGACGACCGCCCAGGAGCAGGCCAAAGTCCACGGCGACCGAGATGCCGATCGCGCATCCGCCCAGCGGGTGGCGGAGCATCTGCGGGCTTCCAGCGAGTTTGTCGCGCGTGCCGTGGAGTCGGTGACCTACGCCCACAACGCTGACTCCGAGATCGCCTACACCCCTCCTTCCACAGTGCCGCCCGCCCCCCAGCGCACCGCGAGAGCGACCCGACCCAAGCAGGTTGCACCGGCCACTACGAGCGCTCCGGTCCGCACGGTTGAGGTGAACGGACCGTGGCTGTGACGGCGCGGGACGGCGAGCGGCTACACAGCGCTGTCCTGGTTGCTCCGCGCCGAGAGCGGCGCCGTGACCGACGGGCTCGCCGGGCGTCGGCGAAGTCGTTGATGACGGCCGATCGGGAAACCCGCAAGGCCGCAGCCAAGCAGAAGGCCGACGACCTGGCGGCCGAACGCCGCGCGATGACCACCTTGCCCAAGTCCGGGGAGCCGGGGCCGGCGAGCCTGCGAACGTCGGGACGACTACGGCTGCCGCGTCATCAGGACACCTCGGCAACCTGGGGTGGTGCGTATCCGTTCGTCGCGGAGGGCGGGCTCGGGTCGGACGGGGTGTTCGTCGGGCAAGACCTCTACAGCGGTGCGTCGTTCGTCTACGACCCCTGGGTCCTGTACCGCAA
>JBAQXA010000604.1:0-3344 GCA_049299195.1 Nocardioides sp. | reverse complement strand
GTGGACAGCCCCATGCTGGCCGAACTGGCCGAGAAGGTGGCGGCTCGGGAGGGCACCTCGCGCCAAGCGCTGCTGCAGGAATGGGCGCGAAGCAACGCCTTCCAACGGCTCATCAAGCCAACAGAGGTGGCGCATACCTGCGCCTGGTTGATTTCGGAGGAGTCCTCCGGCATCAGCGGACAGACCATTGTCGTCGACGGTCCGGTTCCGACCGGTGAGAGGGACCAATGATCAACATCGCCCGCGTCATCCAGGACACCCAAGATCTGGTGCGCATTGACAGTCAGAACCCGGGAATCATGGAAGGCCAATGTGCCGAGTGGGTGGGCAATCGATTGAGCGATGCTGGCCTGACCGTCCAACGGACGCCTGTTCTCGAGGGCCGCCCCAACCTGATCACGACAGTGCCCGGCTCTGGCGGGGGACCTCGGCTCGTGCTCCTGGCGCACATGGATACCGTGCCGGTTGGCGAGGGGTGGACGAAGGACCCGCACGGCGGAGAGATTGTCGACGGCAGGCTCTACGGCCGAGGTAGCTGTGACATGAAAGGCGGGCTCGCGCTCGCGATCAACCTCGTTGACGCGATGACTCGCGAGCACCCGGGAACCTTCGGTGACGTTGTGCTGGTGGCGACAGTGGACGAGGAGGCGCCGGACATGCTGGGGGCCCACCACCTCGTCTCCTCCGGTTTCCTTCGCGCGAATGATCAAGTTCTTGCTCTCGAGCCCACGGGTATGCGGCTGCGCATCGCCCAGATGGGTCTGCGCTGGCTCACCTTGCGGGTGGAGGGGCGGATGGCCCACGCGGGCCGTGCGCATCTGGGCGTCGACGCGAATCACGTGATGGCGGAAGTGGTGACGCGGTTCAAGAGCGTCGTTGCCGACCTGCCCCATGACGACGCGATCTTGGGGAAGCCCCGCTTCACCTGCGGCACCGTCAACGGTGGCGTGGCGACCAATGTCGTTCCGCCGTCCTGTGAGGCGAAGTTCGATATCCGCATCGTGCCCCCGATGACCATCGGAGACGCCGAATCGATGCTGAGCGACGTCGTCGACGGTGTGATGAACGACTTCCCGGGGGCGAAGTACGCGATCACCCCCTTGGGTGCTGGGCGCCCCCCCGTTCGAGCCGACGCAGATTCCAAGATCGTCCGGGGGCTGGTTGAGGCATACCGGAGCCAAACAGGCGCGGCGATTCCCACGGGAGGCGCGGACGGTCATGAAGCCTATACAGACGCGTCCATGGTCGCTGCGCTGACGGGCAGCACCTCGTGCACGGTTTTCGGGCCGGGCGCGACCGACCAGGCTCACACTGCCGATGAGTATGTTCCCGTGGCCGACCTGGACCTGGGTGCGAGGATGTTGTGGTCCCTTGTCCAAGGTTGGTGAGGGCTTCCTTGAGCTGTGAGGTCCGTGATTATGCTGTCAGTTGGAGGAAATGGACCCGTCTGGAGGTTTGATGACGACAGCAAAGTCGTCCGATCGGGATCCGGCTCTTCACAGCGTCCTACCCACGGTGGCCGAGGCCCTTGTCTTTGATTCGCTGAGCCGAGGGCGTGCCGAGGTCGTCGCCGGAGCCACAGGTCTGGATCGCCGGTTGAGGTGGGCGCACATCAGCGAGCTTCCGACCATCGCCGACGTGCTGCGCGGTGGTGAACTCATCATCACGACGGGTATTGCCCTCCCCGAGGATGAGCCCGGACTGGCACAGTACGTGTATTCCCTTGCCAAGGCAGGGGCGGTTGGCCTCGTCGTGGGGCTCGGGCCGCGTTTCGTGACGAACGTGCCGGGCGCCATGCTCCGAGTCGCGGACCAGCAAGGCTTCCCGCTGATCCTGCTCCGCCGGTTCACCCGATTCATCGAGATCACCGAGGACATCCATTCTCGGATCGTTGACGCCCAGGTCGAGGAGCTTCGAGCCGCTGATGAGATCCACAAGACGTTCACTGAGCTGGCCGTTGAGGGCAGCCCAATCGAGGGTGTGGTCAGGCACGTCGCCAAGATGTCGGCCTCTCCTGTCGTCCTCGAGAATCTTGTGCACCAGGTGCTTGCCTATGACACTGCTGGACGCCCAGTGGAGGACGTCATCGATGACTGGGAGGCTCGCTCGCGAGCAGTCCATGTCAGCGCGAGGACTGCCCACGACGGCGAGAGCGGATGGCTGGTCGGAACGGTTGGCGCACGGGGCAGGGACTGGGGGCGGCTGATCCTTCTGGAACCCGGAAGGGGGCGGCGTCTGGACATGCTCGTTGAACGGGCTGCGATCACGCTGGCCCTGGGGCGGTTGGTCGAGCGTGACCTCAATTCGATGAACCTGCACGTGCACGGCAAGTTGCTGGCCGGCCTCCTCTCGCCCGACAGTCCGAATCAGGACTTGGCGCTGGAGGCCAAGGCCCTCGGGGTTCCGCTGGACAGCCGCCGCACGGTTGGGGTCGCCGTGCGGCTGAGGGGCGCCGTCATCGTCGATCCGGTTCAACATCAGGTTCGATTGCGGGCCTTGGCCGACGCGGCCAGCCGTGCGGCGAGGAGCGTGGGATCCCAAGCGTTGGTTGGCCTCGTTGAGGGCAACAGCATTGTTGCTGTCCTCCTCTCACTTCCGAAGGACCGCGATCTCCGAGAGAACGTCACCCGCTGGGTCAATGCCCTGGCTCACCTGGCCGCCGATGAGCAGTACGTCGTCGGCGTCGGGTCACCCGCGCACCAGGCGAGCGAAGCGCGACGTTCACTCGTCGAGGCCACCCAGGTCTCCGAAGCTGGGCTTGCCATGGATGACAGTCGACCCTTCCTGCAGTCTGCCGACCTGAGGCTTCGAGGGTTGTTGCAGGTGTTGCGCGGGAATCTTGAGCTCCAGACCTTCGCCGAGCACGAGCTCGGTCCCCTCCTTGAGCATGACCGGCACCATGGGACGACTCTGGTCGCCGTCCTCCGGTCCTACTTGGAGTGTGGCCGCAACAAGACCGCCGCTGCGGAGCATGCCCACGTGTCGCGCCCCTGGATGTACGAGCGTCTTGCCAGAGTTGAGCGGGTGCTCGATGTCGACCTCGACTCCGAGGAGGCCTGCGTTTCGCTGCAGGTCGCGATCATGGCGTGGGATGCCATGCGTCGCTGACCTGCCGGAGCGGTGCGGCCCGTCGCCCGAGCCGACGTTGTGTCGCTCCCTTGGCGCAATTCGCGACGGTTCGACACTGCATCCGAGGGTGTGCAGCCCATAGCGACGGTGCGTCGGCTCGGACTCGAGCAGGTCAACCCACCCCGTCAGAGAGGCCGCGATGATCATCGACGCGTACAACAACGTGTGGGCTGCCGGAGGCAGTTCTGACTACCTGACAGCTGAGTCCTTCACCC
>JBAQXA010000603.1:0-4883 GCA_049299195.1 Nocardioides sp. | reverse complement strand
ACCGGGAGGTAGCGCACCATCCCAGCCAGCCCGCACGACGCCCCGGCCACCGAGAGCACCCCGGCGCCGGGATAGAGCTCCGAACCGGTGCGTACGCCGACCACGCCACGGGTGTACTTGTGCGCCGCCGGCGCTGGTCGCGGCAACAGCTCGGCCACATCGGCGGGTGTGAGGACACGCACGACCGGCTCGGGGAGCGTCAACCCGATGTCGACCAACTCCACCGCACCGCACGCGAGGGCGCCTGGGTCGATGAAGTGCGCCGGCTTATGGGTGCCGAAGGTGACCGTGAGGTCGGCGACGACGTGGGGCCCCGCGATCTGGCCCGTGTCGGGCTCGATGCCCGAGGGCAGATCCACCGCGACCATCGGGAGGCCCGCGCAGGCGCTGGCGGCCGCCGCCGCATCTGGGCGCAATGGCCCGCTGCCGCCGATACCGACCATCCCATCGAGCACCACATCGGGTCGGCGGCGGGCGATTTCGTCGGCCAGCGACTCAGCCGCCACCACGCGACCCCCCGCTGCGCGAAAAGCCGCGAGCCCGGCCTCATGGGCTCGATCGGGAGCCAACAGCACCGCGGCCGCCAGGGCGCCGCGCTGCAGCAAGCGCGCGCCCGCCCACAACGCGTCACCCCCGTTGTCTCCGGAGCCGATCAGCAACAGCACGCGGGCACCGTAGACACCCCCGAGGAACTCGCCGACCGCAGTAGCCAGGCCCGCGGCGGCACGCTGCATCAGCACACCCTCGGGGAGCTGCGCGAGGAGTGCGGCCTCGGCGCGGCGGACGTCGGCGACGGTGTGCGCCAACCTCATCGCTCAGGACTCCAACACCACGACCGCGGAGGCGACCCCGGCATCGTGACTCAACGACAGATGGATGTGTGCCACCCCGGCCTCGGCGAGAGCCGCCGCGACGGTCCCGCGCGCCAGAAACCGCGGCCGACCCGACGCTTCGGAGACCACCTCTGCGTCGTGCCACGCGAGCCCCTGCGGTGCACCGAGTGCCTTGGCGAGCGCTTCCTTGGCGGCGAAACGAGCGGCGAGGGAGGCCAACGGTTTGGCGAGCTCGGCCTCGGTGAAGAGTCGGTTAGCCAGACCCGGGGTCCGCACCAGCGACTGGCCGAACCGCTCGATGCCGGCCACGTCGATGCCGACGCCGAGGATGGCCACGCTGACTCCCGCGGCCCTACTCGACGGTGACGGACTTGGCGAGGTTGCGCGGCTGGTCGACGTCATGACCGAGCTGGGTCGCCAGCTCGCACGCGAACATCTGCAGCGGCAGCACCGACAACAGCGGCTGGAGCAGCACCGGACACGTGGGCAACTCGATCAGCACGTCGGCGTACGGCGCGATCGTGGCGTCGCCGCGCTCGGCCAGGCAGATCGTCTTGGCCCCCCGCGCCCGCACCTCCTGGATGCCGCTCAGCATCTTGTCGTGCAGCTGATCGCGCCCCCGAGGAGGCACGATGCACAGCACCGGCAGTCCCTCGGTGATCAGCGCGATCGGCCCGTGCTTGAGCTCGCCGGCCGCGAACCCCTCCGCATGCAGATAGGCGATCTCCTTGAGCTTGAGCGCCCCCTCCAGCGCCACCGGGTAGCCGGCGTGCCGGCCGAGGAAGAGCACCGTGCCGGCGTCAACGTGGTCGCGGGCAAGGGAGTAGACGAACTCGTCGTTGTCGAGCACTTCCTGGATCTTGGCCGGCATCGTCTCGAGTTGGGTGAGCACCTCGGCGATCTCGTCGCCGTAGCGCAGCCCCTTGACCTGGGCCAGATAGAGCGCCAGCAGATAGCAGGCCACCAGCTGGGTGAGGAAACCCTTGGTGGAGGCGACGCCGATCTCCGGACCCGCGTGGGTGTAGATCACCGCGTCGGACTCACGGGGGATGGTCGAGCCGTTGGTGTTGCAGATCGCGAGCACCTTCGACCGCTGCACCCGCGCATGCCGGATCGCCTGCAACGTGTCGGCCGTCTCGCCGCTTTGGGAGATGGCGACGACCAACGTCTCGTGGGTCAGGATCGGATCGCGATAGCGGAACTCGGAGGAGAGCTCCACCTCCACCGGCACCCGCGCCCAGTGCTCGATCGCATATTTGGCGACCATGCCCGCATAGAAGGAGGTGCCGGCGGCGATGATGATGATCTTGTCGACTTCGCGCAGCTCCTGCTCCGACAGGCGCATCTCGTCGAGTTGGAGGAGGCCGTCGCTCGAGCGACGACCGAGCAGCGAGTCGGCCACCGCACGCGGCTGCTCGTAGATCTCCTTGCGCATGAACCAGTCGTAGCCGTCCTTTTCGGCCGCCGAGAGGTCCCAGTCGACGTGGTAGCGCCGGCCCTCGCTCGGGCTGCCGTCAAAGCCGGTGACCGAGACACCTTCGCGGGTGATCGTGACGACCTGGTCCTGACCGAGCTCCATCGCTTCGCGGGTGTGTTCGATGAATGCCGCCACGTCGCTGCCGAGGAAGTTCTCGCCCTCGCCGATCCCGACCACCAGCGGCGAGTTGCGCCGCGCCGCGACCACCCGTGCGGGGTCGTGGGCGTCAATGGCGACAAGGGTGAAGGCGCCCTCAAGGCGGCGGCATACGCGCTGCATCGCTTCGGTCAGGTTGGCGCCCGCCACGACCTCGCGTTCGAGCAGGTGGGCGGCGACCTCGGTGTCGGTCTCCGAGCGGAGTTCGTGACCGGCCGCTTCGAGCTCGGCGCGCAGCGGGGCGAAGTTCTCGATGATCCCGTTGTGGACGAGCGCGACGCGGCGCTCGTCACCGAGGTGTGGGTGGGCGTTGCGGTCGTTGGGCGCGCCATGGGTGGCCCAGCGGGTGTGTCCGATGCCGGTCGTCGCGGGGGGCAAGGGGGTCTCGTCGATCGCCTTCTCCAAGTTGGAGAGTTTGCCAGCGCGCTTGTCGCCCGCGATCTGGCCGGGCCGCGCCGTCCCGGCGGGTTCGGCGGCCTCAGTGCCGCCGCCAGCGGTGATCAGCGCGATCCCAGCGGAGTCGTAACCGCGGTATTCGAGGCGCCGCAACCCCTCGATGATCACCCCCTGCGCCTGCTGAGGCCCGACGTAGCCGACGATTCCGCACATATCCACCACTCTATCCGGGCCATGCCGGACGGCCGGACGATCCGTGCCGGGCTAGAGCTTCCGCAGGCGGATATAGCTGACCGAGTGGTCGCGGCCCTTGCGCAACACGAGCGTCGCGCGCGAGCGGGTGGGGGCGATGTTGAACTCCAGGTTGGGGCCGTTGATCGTGTCCCAGATGCGGGTCGCCTCGGCGACGGCCTGGGCCTCGGTCAGGCCCCCATATTTGGCAAAGTACGACGCTGGGTTGCGGAAGGCGGTCTCCCGCAGCCGCAAGAACCTCTCGACATACCACCGGCGGATGTGCCGGGTCCCGGCGTCGACATAGACCGTGAAGTCGAAGAAGTCCGAGACCGCGAGCCCGGTGCGTCCGTCGGCGCGCGCCCGCGCCGGCTGGAGCACGTTGAGGCCCTCGACGATGACGATGTCGGGCCGCGAGATCACCACCGGCGCGTCCGGCTGCACGTCGTAGGCCAGGTGGGAGTAGGTCGGCGCCCACACTTCGTCGCGCCCCGACTTGATGTCGACGACGAACTTCAGCAGCGCGCGCCGGTCATAGGACTCCGGGAAGCCCTTGCGGTCGAGGATCCCGCGGCGCTCGAGTTCGGCGTTGGGCAGCAGGAAGCCATCGGTGGTCACGAGCGCCACGTGGGGGTTCTCCGGCCAGTGCGCCAGCATCTGCTGGAGCACACGGGCCGTTGTCGACTTGCCGACCGCCACCGACCCGGCGAGCCCAATCACAAACGGGGTGCGGGGCCGGGGCGGCTGGTCGAGGAAGTCCCACTGGGCGCGGTTGAGGCGACCGGCCGACTCGGCATACATCGAGAGCAGGCGCGAGAGCGGCAGATAGACCTGGCGCACCTCATCGAGGTCCAGCGAATCACCCAGCCCCCGGAGCCGGGTGATCTCCTCGGGGCTGAGCGGATCGGCGCCGCCGTTGTGGGTGTCGGGCACCAGCGCGGCCCAATCGGCGCGGCTCAGTTCGACATAGGGCGAGGAGTGCGGATCCGGATGCTCCTCGCGCATGCGCGGCATTCTTGCAGCCCGTGCGGAAAGGGGCGGTCGGCGGGACACCCTGGGCCACGAGTCCGGCGCCTCTTGGCTATCGTCGCCCGCATGGCAAAGGGCGCGAGCGCAGGCAACCTGGAGAACGCTCCAGGTCAGGCCCTCCGGCAGGCCGGCATGCTGGCGATGCTGGGTGGCTTCCTCATCTTGTTGAGCGCGGTCAGCGGCTTCATCGGCTGGCGGCTCCCGCTCGCTTTGGAGGCCGCGCCGTTCTTCTTGTGCACGACACTGGTCGCCCTGACCCTGACGATGCCTCCGTCTCGTGGGCGTACGCCGGTCATTGCCTGCGGGATGGTCGGGTCGATCCTCGGCCTCACGAGCGCGTTCGGCGAGGCGGTGCTCGGCACGCCCGGCAGGTTCATGACGCTGGCCTATATCGCTGCCTTCGCAGGCGCCGCGCTCTATGGCCTGAGCAACCGCAAGCCGCGCCACGAGGTGCCCCGGTGGGCGATATATGCCGGACTCTCCGGCGCGGCCTTTCTGATCCTCGACGGGCTGCTGGCCGACGCCGGCCGGCCGTGGTCGATCCTGCCGGTGATCGTGCCTGCCGCCACGTGGCTCACGCTCGGCAAGACCGCGATCCTCACCGAGTCGATGCCGGCCCAGGCGGCGCCCGCCGGCCGCGGTCGGCCCAAGGGCCGCCGATGAGGCGACCGTCGCCGCCGAGGCGACGGGGCTAGACCTTCTTTTGCAGCTCGCCCAGCTTTTCGACCGGGACAAACCCGAGCAGTTCGTTGACGGCGACC
>JBAQXA010000602.1:0-1859 GCA_049299195.1 Nocardioides sp. | reverse complement strand
GTTCTGGGGAGGTCAGACCTATGCCGGTCACCCGCTGGCTTGCGCCTCTGGCATCGCTGCACTCACCATCATGGAGGAGGAGGGGCTCGTCGAGAATGCACGGAAGCAGGGAGAACGGCTTCGTTTGGGGCTTGAAGCCCTAGCGGAGAAGCATCCGAGCATTGGCGACATCCGTGGACGCGGATTGTTCTTCGGCGTGGAACTCGTACGAGACCGCGAGACCCGTGAGCCTCTTGTGCCCTTCAACGGCAAGGGCGATGCGGCTGCTCCGATCACCGCTGTCACGAAGGACGCGTGGTCCAAAGGCCTCTACTTGACGGCAAACAACAACGTTCTGAGGATCACTCCTCCACTAGTGATCGATGAAACGGATATCGATCTTGGACTCTCCATTCTGGACGATTCACTGCACCTCGCCGACAAGTCGGTGGTGTAGCGATGCGCGTGGCTATCCGTGGCGGCTCCATCGTTCAGGGGGACGCCGTTTCGCGGACCGATCTGCTGATCGAAGATGACCGGATCGCTCACGTAGGCAACCTCGATGGCGTCTCGTCAGATGTCACGCTGGACGCCTCTGATTGCTACGTCATGCCCGGGGGCATCGATGTGCATACACACATGGAATATCCAGTTGCAGGGTTCACTGCGTGGACGCAGGACGACTTCGAAGCGGGTACCCTGGCCGCGGCCGCAGGGGGCACCACCACCATCGTTGATTTCGTCAAGGTGGCTCCCGATGCGACCCTTCGGGACACCTTCGACAAGCGCCGTCGACGCATCGAGGAATGCGCTCGAATCGACGTCGGTCTCCACGTCATCATTCCGGGAGGCCAAACGCATGGCGATCTCGAGGGAGACCTCGCGTATGTCGTCTCTGAGGGGGTCACGAGCTGGAAGTTCTTCATGGCCTACCCGGGCCTCATGCTGGACGACAGCCAGATGCTGCGTGGATTCGAACTTGCTCGCGATCACGGTGTCATGGTGATGGTCCACGCGGAGAACGGGCACATGGTTGCACACGACACCGCGGCCCTGCTCGCCGAAGGCCACGCCGCTGAGGCGAACCACGCCCTCGCCCATTCGGATGCCAGCGAGACCGAAGCAGTCAACCGAGCCATCACGTTGGCTGAACATGTAGGTGTCCCCCTATACGTCGTGCACGTGAGCAGTGCGAACGCGGCCGAGCTCATCGCGCGTCGACGCTCGATGGGCGCCAAGGTATTTGCCGAGACGTGCCCGCAGTACCTCACGGTCTCATGGGAGGACTACGCCGCGCAGGGCGCGCTCGCCGCGGCTTACCTATGCTCGCCTCCTATTCGGGAGCGCAACAACCAGGAACGTCTCTGGGGAGCTCTTGAGTCGGGCGGACTCGACGTAGTGGCCACCGACCATGCGGGTTTCTGCCTCGGCGGCCCGGATGAACCCGGTACGAAGATGGGCAGCCCGGGCTACTTCCCCGGAGTTCCCAACGGAGTGCCTGGCGTATATGAGCGTTTGATGGTGATGTGGCAGTCGGCAGTGGTCGAGCGCGGCATGGACGTCCGTCGCTTCGTGCAGGCGTGCAGCACCCGCCCAGCTCAACTCTTTGGAATCGACCATCGCAAGGGAGCCCTGCTGCCGGGGCTGGATGCTGATGTTCTGGTCTGGGACCCGAACGTCACTAGGACGCTTCGTGCGGGGGATACGCCGTTGGCGAGCGACTACAGCATCTATGACGGCATGAAGGTCACTGGCCAACCCCGTCACGTGGTGGCTGGAGGACGGACGCTCGTTGTCGACGGAATGCTCCAGGACGTGGGGCCTGGCGGTCGATACGTGAAGCGCGCCTCACCGAGTGCGCCAGGAATGTGATGACAACC
>JBAQXA010000601.1:0-2081 GCA_049299195.1 Nocardioides sp. | reverse complement strand
ATCACCCGGTCTCGGTCGGGTCTGTCGCTGGTCTCGCCGCGGCCCGGCCGTTCGAGCGGGGCCTCGTCGGGAGCCGGCGGGGGAGCTGGCCGCAGCCCCGCCGCGGACCGACTCTCCGCGGCGTTCTACCAGTTCAGCGCCGCCTGCGCAGCGATCACGCTCGGGCTGATGACCTTCGGCGTGATCGGCTATCACCTCGCCGACGCCGACCTGGTGCCCGTCGCCGCCGTGCCGCTCGTCTATGCCGGGGCAATGGCCGCGGAGGCCATCGCCGCACTGGTCACCGGCTTCGTTTATGACCGAGTCGGCGGCGCTGTCCTGTTGGTGTTGCCGATCCTGGTCGCACCGCTTCCGGCGCTGGTCTTCGCGCCGAAGCTCGCCATCGTGTTGGGTGGCGTCGCGATCTGGGGAGCCGCGAGCGGCATCGCCGACTCCACGGTCAAGGCCCTCGTCGCCGACCTCGTTGCCCGCGAGCGCCTCGCCACGTCGTACGGCGTGTTTGCCGCGATCCAAGGGGGCGCGGCCCTTGCCGGGGGTGCTCTGGCGGGGCTTCTCTATGCCGAGCACCTCGCCGTCTTGGTTGCGGTGGTGGCGGGGGCGCAAGTTGTTGCGCTGCTCGTCTTGAGGCGTGTGCTCCACGCCCGCTGAGGGGCCGGTTCTGTCATACTCTCGCCGTGCTCGCCCTCGTCTTGACCGTTGCGACGGTCGCACATTTGGGCTGGGAGTATCTCGGCCGCACGGGTGCCCGCGTCCAGCCCGACGCGATCCGTTTGATTCGGGCTTGGCGCACCGTCGAGGTCCCGTGGGCCGCGGTTCATGTGATCCGCACGGAGCCCGACCTGGTGCTCGTCACCGATCACCACGAATACGAAGCGACCAAGGTCGACCACGAAGCCGTGCGCCAATACTGGGAAGAGCGCCCAGCGCCCGCCTCCGAGCCCGGGCAATCCATGCCCGGAGACCCCGAGCACATCACCACCCACTGGCACCTGATGTCTATGTCGGTCTTCTTGGGGTTGGCTCACGGCGCGATCATGGCCATCGTCGTCTGACGACGCCCCTGTTCGTCCCTGGCCCACGAGGCCTGACCGGGGTGCCAGCGCCATTAGGCTGAGCCCGTGACGGACTTCGAGATCGGCCGGGCCAAGCGTGGCCGCCGGGCCTACGCCTTCGACGACATCGCGATCGTGCCCTCCCGGCGTACTCGTGATCCGGAGGAGGTCTCGCTCGCCTGGCAGATCGACGCCTACCGGTTCGACCTCCCGGTGCTCGCCGCACCGATGGACTCGGTGATGTCGCCGGCCACCGCGATCGCTCTCGGCCGGTTCGGCGGCCTCGGTGTGCTCAATCTCGAGGGCCTTTGGACACGGTATGAAGACCCCGAGCCGCTGTTGGAGGAGGTCGCCGAACTCGAGGGTGAGGAGGCGACCTCGCGGCTGCAGCAGATCTACGCCGAGCCGATCAAGGCCGAACTGATCACCGAGCGGCTGCGCCAGATGCGAGACGCTGAGGTCACCGTTGCCGGCTCGCTCAGCCCCCAGCGGACCAAGGAGTTCGCTAAGTGCGTCGTCGACGCCGGGGTCGAAATGTTTGTGATCCGGGGGACCACAGTCTCCGCCGAGCACGTCTCTAGCCAGTCCGAGCCCCTCAACCTCAAGGAGTTCATCTACGAACTCGACGTCCCGGTCATCGTCGGCGGCTGCGCCACCCACCAGGCGGCGCTCCACTTGATGCGCACCGGTGCCGCGGGCGTGCTCGTCGGCTTCGGCGGCGGCGCGGCCCACACGACCCGGACGGTCCTCGGCCTAGCCGTGCCGATGGCCTCCGCCGTCGCCGACGTCGCTGCGGCTCGCCGGGACTACCTCGATGAGTCCGGCGGCCGCTACGTCCACGTCATCGCCGACGGGTCGATCGGCAAGTCCGGCGACCTCGCCAAGGCCATCGCGTGCGGGGCCGATGCGGTCATGGTCGGCTCGCCGTTTGCGCGGGCCGTCGATGCGCCCGGCCGCGGTTTTCACTGGGGCGGTGAGGCCCACCATCCCCAGCTTCCCCGCGGCGAGCGGGTCCGGTTCGACACGGTC
>JBAQXA010000600.1:0-2945 GCA_049299195.1 Nocardioides sp. | reverse complement strand
GGGTGAAGTTGAGGATTGGCCAGCCCTCGCTGGCCGCGATCTTGCGCAACTCCTTGTCGGGGTTGACGGCGTGGGGATGGCCGACGACGCGCAGCATGTGCACGTCGGTGATCGAGTCGGAGTAGGCGTAGCAGTCGGCCAGGTCATAACCGTGCCGCTCGGCCAGGCCTTCGATCGCGCGGGCCTTCTCTTCGGCATACGCGTAGTAGTCGATGTTGCCGGTGTATTTGCCGTCGACGATCTCGAGTCGGGTCGCGACATAGTCGTCGGCGCCCAACATGGCCGAGATCGGCCCGACGACCTCGCTGCCGGAGGTGGAGACCACGATGACGTCGCGGCCCGCGGCGTGGTGGTCGGCGATCAGGCCGACGGCCTCGTCATAAACCAACGGATCGACGATGTGGTGCAAGGTGTCGCCCACGATCTCGCGGACCACGGCGACATCCCACCCGCTGCAGAGCTGCGTCATGAACTGCCGCATCCGCTCCATCTGATCGTGGTTGGCGGCGCCCGCGACATAGACGAACTGGGCATAGGCCGTGCGCAGCATGGCGCGCCGGGAGATCAGCCCGCCCGCCTGGAAGGGCTTGCTGAACACCAACGAGCTCGACTTGGCGATGATGGTCTTGTCGAGGTCGAAGAACGCGGCTGTACGCCGTTCGGCCATGGGCCGAGTTTACCGGCAACCATCCGTCGGCGTCGGTGATCGCGACGGCTGCGGCACGCCAAGCCAGAAACCATCCACCGCTGCTGAAATCGCGAAGTTCTCCACAGGGAACCGTGCTGGGAGTCCGCCGGGGCTCGTGCGCAGGCAGTCTCTGCCGCATGAGCTCTCCTCTGGTCGTCTGCAGCGACCCCACCCTCATCGCCGAGATTCAGCGGCTGGCTGCGGCGGCCGGGTGCCTGCCGGAGGTGACCGACGACTGCGCGCAGGCCTTGCGCCGCTGGTCTGTTGCAGACGTCGTGCTGGTGGGCGCCGACTTGGCCGAGCAGATGGCCGTGACCCAGCCGCCGCGCCGCGCTCACGTCCATGTCGTGTCTTGGGGTGGTGTCCCTGATCAGCTGTTCCGCACCGCCCTGGCGCTGGGCGCGGTCGGCATCGCCCAACTCCCGCGCTCCGACCGGTGGCTCGTCGAGCTGCTCACCGATGCGACCGACCGGGCGACCGCGGAGGGACTCGTGGTGGGTGTCGTTGGCGGTGCGGGGGGTGCGGGAGCCACGGTGCTGGCCGCTGCGCTCGGGCAGTTGGCCGCGCGCGACCGGTCGGCGATGCTGATCGACGCCGATCCGTTAGGCCCCGGGCTCGACCGGATCTTCGGCCTGGAGACCGAGTTTGGGGTGCGCTGGGACGCCCTCCAACAAACCACCGGGCGGCTGAGTGCCCGGTCGCTGCGTGAATCCGTGCCCCGCCGAGGTGGCCTCGGAGTGTTGGGCTGGTCAAGTAGTTCGGACGGGACCCTGCAGCCCTTTGCCTTCCGCGAAGTGTTGTCCGCCGCTCGCCGGGGGCACGGCGCCGTCGTCGTCGACCTCGCCAGGCAGGCGGGCGAGCTCACCGAAGAGATCGCCGGGCGTTGTCGGCATACGGTGGTCGTGGTGCCAGCCAGCGTCGCTGGAGTCTCCTCGGCCGCGCGGGTGTGTCGCTGGCTGGAGCCACACTCCGCCCTCGGCATCGTCCTGCGCAGCGGCGGGCTTGGCCGCGACGAGGTGGAGGACGTCACGGGGGTCCCCGTGCTGGCCGCGATGAGTGATCAGCGTGGCCTGGAGGAGAGCCTCGACCTAGGCCGTGGACCGCTGCGCTCGCGGCGGGGGCCACTGGTGCGGGCGGCCAGCGCGGTCTGGGAGTGGGTCGACGGTGATGGCTCGTGAGTGAACCGATCTCGGCCGCACTCGTGCAGGAGGTGCGCGATCAGCTCTCCGCCGCCGGCTCCGCGCTCACCCCTCAATGGGTTGCGGCTGCGCTGCGTGCGCGCGGGGTGCCCGTGGGTGACGCCACCGTGCTGGCCGTGCACGAGGCGCTGTGTCGAGAGGCGCTCGGCGCGGGTCCGCTCGACCCGTTGCTGCGCCTGCCGGGGGTCACCGACGTGCTGGTCAACGGCCCCGACGGGGTCTATGTCGATCGCGGGCGCGGGCTGGAGCGCACGGAGGTTGGCTTCGCCGACGATGAGGCCGTGAGGCGGCTTGCCCAACGGCTGGCAGCCCAGGCGGGTCGGCGTCTTGATACCGCCTCGCCGCATGTCGATGCGCGGCTGCCCGACGGATCGCGTTTCCACGCGGTGCTATCGCCCGTGGCGCGGCCCGGGACGCTCATCTCCATCCGCGTCCCGCGCTCGGGCGGTCTCAGCCTGCAGGAGCTGGGTCAGCGCGGGCTCTTCGATCCCGATGCGGCCAGCTGCCTGCGTGACCTGGTGAGCAGCAGGCTGCCGTTTCTGGTCTCCGGGGGGACGGGCTCGGGCAAGACCACGTTGCTGTCGGCCCTGCTGGGGGAGGCTCCCCCGGGCGAGCGGCTGGTCCTGGTGGAGGACGCTTGGGAGCTCGCGCCAAGCCATCCACACGTGGTCGGGCTCGAGGCACGCCCGGCCAACGTCGAGGGAGCGGGTGAGGTGACGTTGCGTTCGCTGGTCAGGCAGGCGCTGCGGATGCGGCCGGATCGCCTCGTCGTCGGTGAAGTCCGGGGAGGTGAGGTCGTCGAGCTGCTCGCGGCCCTCAACACCGGGCACGAGGGTGGTTGCGGCACCCTCCACGCCAACTCGGCCGCCGATGTGCCGGCGCGCATCGAGGCACTTGCGCTGGCTGGCGGCCTCGGGCGGCAAGCGGCTCATGCGCAGCTCGCGGCCGGAGTGGGCGCCATCCTCCATCTCGTGCGTGGCCGCGACGGCAGTCGGCGGCTCCGTGAGATTGCCGTCCCCGTGGTTGGCGGCGATGGCTTGGTCCAAATGGCCACGGCC
>JBAQXA010000599.1:0-5039 GCA_049299195.1 Nocardioides sp. | reverse complement strand
AGACGGGGCAGCCGGGCGATGTCGACATAGAGCTCCTTGGGGCCCTCATCGTCGTGGGCGGCGGCATGCTCGGGCTCGAGCTGGTGCTCGGGCTGGTCCCCCGACTGGTTCTCCGGCTGCTGCTCCGACTCGAGTTCGGGCTGGGGTTTGGGTTCGGGCTCAGGCAGCCGAGCGACAACGGCGGGCATGAAGAGACCAACCACTGCCGCCAGCACCGCGACGGCGGTGAAGCTAAGGACGACGACGAGCGCGAGATCACCCACGGAGCACCCGCTCCCGCAGCGCCAGTTCGCCGGCCGCCCGCATCGCGCTCAGCGGGGCCGGCTCGCCGGTGAAGAGGGTGAACTGGAGTGCCGCCTGGTGCACGAGCAAGTCGAGCCCGCCGATCAGCGGGCGACCCGATGCCCAGCGCGCCAGTGGCGTGGGCCAGGGGTGGTAAAGCACATCGAAGACCGCCCCGACGTCGGCGATGCTCTCCACCAAGGACTCTTGGGGCAGCGCCGGGATCGTCGAGAGCAACAGGTCGGCGCGGACCTGATCCCCGAGAGCACCCACCCGGACGCGCAGGCGGCTTCCGGCCGCTTCGAGCCGGCGCGCGACCGCGAGCGTCTCGGCGGCGCGAGCGGCATCCCGGACGAGGATGACGGCCTCGCTGCAGCCAAGCTCCGCGGCTGCGACCAGTCCCGCCGCGGCCGTTGCGCCGCCTCCCCAGACCGCAACGCGGTCGAGCGGACCGGCATACCTCTCGCCGATCGCGGCGACCATGCCCGGGACATCGGTGTTGTCTGCCACCACGCCGCCCGGCTGCCCGAAGACCAGAGTGTTCGCGCCCCCGGCCAGGGCGGCCAAGGGCGTCACCGACCCTGCACCGTCAGCGACCAGCGCCAGCGCTTCGCGCTTGAGGGGCATGGTCAGCGACAGCCCGCGCCAGGACTCATCGAGGCCGGCGACGAAGTCAGCCAGTCCACCGGCGGGCACCGTGGCTGCGGCGTAGCTCCAGTCAAGACCCCGTGCGAGATAGCCCGCGCGATGCAGCGCCGGAGACAGCGAGTGGTCAATCGGGTCTCCGAGGACGGCGCACTTCACCTCGTGCGCCCCACGCGAGTCGTGGTCACCTCGTCAGCACCTCTCGGACTCGGTGCGGCAGTACTCCAAGAACTCCGCCCGGTTCACGTTGTGTTCGGCGAGGGTCTCGGCGAACTTCGTCTCACCGGTCGCCAGGTTGACCGTCACGTAATAGAACCAGGGCCCGTCGGCTGGATTGCCGGCCGCCTGCATCGCCTCTTCACCGGGCGCCTCAATCGGGCCCGGCGGGAGCCCCTCGGTGACGTAGGTGTTGTAGGGCGAGTCGAGGTCGCGCTCTTCATCGGTCGTTGTCGCCCCGAGGTTCTTGCCGTGGGCGTAGTTGACGGTCGCGTCGAGTTGCAGCTTGAAGAAGGTCTCGCCGCGCTCCTCGAGCCGGTTGTAGATCACCCGAGAGACCATCGGCATGTACTTGCCGCGGGCCTCCGCCTGGATCAGGCTCGCCACCGTCATGAGCTCATGGGGGGTATAACCCAACGCCTTGGCCCGCTGCAGGAGGTTGGTGTCGGTGGCGGCTTGCTTCCACCGGTCGACCATCATGGTGAGCATCGAGGTGGGTGTGGCCTTCGGCCCGAACTCATAGGTGGCCGGGAAGAGGTAACCCTCCGGATTGCCCTTGGCGTACTTGGGCAGCCCCAGCTTCTGCGGCTGGGCCAGCACCTTGTCGAAGGCCGACTTCTTGAATTCGGAGTTCTTCACCAAGATCCCCACAATATCGACCACGCGAAGGCCCTCGGGGATGGTCACCGCGTTGCGTTGCAGGTTGACCGGATCGATCAAGATCTTCAGGGCGTCTTCGGCCTTCATCTCCTTGCGTAACTGATAGAAGCCCACCTGGATGCCGCGCGATTCGCTCTCCGCCTCGGCCGCCGCCTCGGTGAAGGCGTCCACGGACTTCACGATGCCTTGGGCCTTGAGGTTACGGCCCATCGCGGCGATGGTGTCGCCCTCTTGGACCTCGAAGAAGACCTCACCGGTCCCCGGCCCCGGATAGTCGTCGGCGGAGGCGAGCATGCCCTTGACGAAGTCGACGCCTTGGCTCAGCACCAGCACGGCGCCCCCCACCAAGATGGCGAGGGAGATCAACACGGCAAT
Organism: Nocardioides sp.; assembly: GCA_049299195.1. Lineage (GTDB taxonomy): Bacteria > Actinomycetota > Actinomycetes > Propionibacteriales > Nocardioidaceae > Nocardioides. The sequence goes on along the minus strand of JBAQXA010000599.1, from coordinate 2,861 downwards.
CGTGCCGGGGATCCACCGCTGCTTGCGGCGCCGGCCCTCGGGAGGCCGGGTCTGCAGGTCCGTCACTGGTCAGTTCCCTCCGCTTCGACACCATCGGCGCCGATGGTTGCATCCGGCCATTCTCCGCCATGGGCGGCGCCTGGCCCAGCAGGCCACACGAGTTCCCCAGGGGCCCGCATGCTGGCGCGCTCGCTATCGAGCGCATGTTGGAGGATAAGCACCGCCGCCGCCTGGTCCACAATCGCTCGGCGGGCTGCACCCTTCTTGCCCCGAGACCTCAATTGCGCCTCGGCAGTCACCGTGGTGAGCCGCTCATCGACGAGGCGTATGCCGGGAACTACTGCCCCGGCGGCCGCTAGCTGATCGGTCGCCTGCGACAACGCATCGGCCAGGTCGCCCGCAAAGGCGCGGCTCCGCTCCGCCGCCGGTCCCGGTCGACCCGAGAGACTCCGCGGATAACCCACCACCACTTCGACGGCGGCATGCTCGGCGACAAGCTCGACGAGGCGGGCCAGATCGCCCGCGCCCCGCGGCACGGTCTCCACCGGTGTGGCCAGGATCCCCGAGGGGTCGCAGCGGGCGACCCCGATCCGTGCCTCACCGGGGTCGATCCCCAGGCGCACCCCGACGCGCACCCTCAGCCGCCGATCTGGCGGGCGATCTCCGTGTCGACGAGCGCCAGCGCAGCGCTCACACCCTGAGCATCGGTGCCGCCACCTTGGGCGAGGTCATCCTTGCCCCCGCCCTTGCCGCCGACCGCTGGGGCAAGTGCCTGGATCAGCCGGCCGGCATTGACACCGCGCGCGCGTGCCGCCGCATTGGTGGCGGCCACCAGCGCGACCTTCGCATCGGCCACGCCCACGAGCACCACGACGGCGGGCTGAGTCTCCGAGAAGCGGCTGCGCACGTCGGTAGCCAGTTGCCGGAGGTCGCCTCCGCCAGCACCCTCGACGGACTGCGCCACGACCTGGACGTCAGCCACCGGGCGGGCCGCATCAGCCAACTCCGCGGCCCCACCCAGCAGAGCAGCCAGCCGGACCCGCTCGATCTCCTTCTCCGCGACGCGGAGCTTCTCGACGATGTCGTGGACGCGTTGGGGCAGTTCCTCCGGCCGCGCCTTCAGCGCCTCAGCAAGCTGCGCGATGATCACGTGCTCGCGGGCCAAGAAGCGGTAGGCGTCGCCGCCGACCAGCGCCTCCACCCGACGCACACCAGAGCCGATGCTGGACTCGCCCAGCAGCTTGACCACGCCGAGTTGGCCCGACCGCTCGGTGTGCGTGCCGCCGCACAGCTCGCGCGCCCAGTCGCCGACCGAGACGACCCGCACCACGTCGCCGTACTTCTCGCCAAAGAGCGCCATCGCGCCCGACTTCACCGCATCGGCCTGGCTCATCAACTCGGCCTCGACGAGCAGATCGGCGAGCACCAGGTCATTGACCCGGGCCTCGACGTCGGCCAGGACCGAGGCCGGCACGGCGCCGGTCGCGGAGAAGTCGAAGCGGAAGCGTCCGGGCGCGTTCTCCGAGCCAGCCTGGGTCGCAGTCTCGCCGAGCGCCTCTCGGAACGCCTTGTGCACCATGTGCGTGGCGGTGTGCGAGCGCGAGATCGAGCGCCGTCGCTCGATGTCCACGATTGCTTGGGCCTGCGCACCGGCGGAGACCTGACCCGACAGCACCCTGGCCTTGTGCACCACGAGCCCGGTGATGGGCGCCTGCACGTCGAGCACTTCGATGCGCGCGCCGTCGAGCTCGATGAAGCCGGTGTCGGCGAGCTGCCCACCGCCCTCGGCATAAAACGGGGTGCGGTCCAAGATCAGCTCGATGGTCTGGCCTTCGGTGGCCGAGTCGCGGCGTTCGCCGTCGCTCACGATGCCGGCCACGACGCCCTCGGAGACCACCTCGGCATAGCCGGTGAACTCCACGCGGTGCCCCAAGGCGTCGGCAACCTCGCGGTATGCCGCGGTGTTGGCGTGGGCGCCCTTCTTGGCGCGCGCGTCGGCCTTGGCCCGCTGTCGCTGCTCCTCCATCAACCGGCGGAACTCGAGCTCATCGACATCGAGGCCCTGCTCGGCGGCCATCTCCAAGGTGAGATCGATCGGGAACCCATAGGTGTCGTGGAGGGCGAACGCCTTGGCTCCGGAGAGCTCGTGCCCACCGGCCGACTTCACCTCGGTGGTCGCCAGATCGAAGATCTGGGTGCCGGCCTTGAGTGTCGCGCGGAACGCGTCCTCCTCGGCATACGCGACTCCGGAGATCCGCTCCCAATCGGCCCGCAGGTTGTCGTAGGTCTGAGCCATCACGTCCCGGCTGACCGGCATCAACTCGGGCAGGACGCGGTCCTCACACCCGAGGAGCCGCATCGAGCGCACCGCGCGCCGCAGCAGCCGGCGCAGGACATAGCCCCGCCCCTCGTTGCCGGGCGTGACTCCATCGCCGATCAGCATCATCGAGGAGCGGATGTGGTCGGCCACGACGCGCAGCCGGACGTCATCGGAGGGATCGGCGCCATAACGGCGCCCCGTGATCGCTTGGGCGGCCTGAATCACCGGGAACATGACGTCGATCTCGTACATGTTCGACTTGCCCTGCAGCAGGTAGGCGACCCGTTCCAGGCCCATGCCGGTGTCGATGTTCTTCTTCGGGAGCGGCCCCACGATGTCGAAGTCATCCTTGGCGCGAACCGCGGACAGCTCCTCCTGCATGAACACGAGGTTCCAGATCTCCAACAGCCGGTCCTCGAGCTTGACCGGCATGTCCGGCCCGAGCTGGGCCGGGTCGAAGTCGGGGCCGTAGGCCGCGCCGCGGTCGACGAGGAGCTCCGAGCACGGTCCGCCGGGGCCGGGGACACCCATCGACCAGTAG
>JBAQXA010000598.1:0-1781 GCA_049299195.1 Nocardioides sp. | reverse complement strand
GCGTCTGACCGCTCGGACGATCTGGAGGACCCTGGCATGGATGCAGCGCGAGCGCCCCAGTCGCCGCTGGAGGCTGGCAGCACGCTCAGCGACCGCGACCGCCGGATCCTGGAGTTCGAGCGCCAGTGGTGGAAGTACGCCGGCGCCAAGGAGCAGGCCATCCGCGATCTGTTCGAGATGAGCGGCACCCGCTACTACCAGATCCTCAACGGCCTCATCGACGATCCCGAGGCCCTCGCCGCCGACCCGATGCTGGTTAAGCGGTTGCGACGGATGCGCTCGACCCGCCAGCGCGCGCGGTCCGCGCGCCGGCTCGGAATCGAGCTGGAGACCCGCTAGTCCCCTTAGTTACCAGAGTCATTCTCAAGATAGCCGTGAATCACGGTTCGGTAACGATTGTGCTGCAACTCGCTGTAAGCGATTGCACCCGCGCGCGACGCGGCTTACATTGCTGGCACATTAACGCGGGGTGACATGAGTCGCTCACGTACACGAGTCCGGCCCGACACGGGTCGATACGAAAGGACCAAGCATGCGCAGGTCGCTGCGTGCGATTGTCGCCGCCTCGGCGGTGGCGTCCGTCGCCTTCGGTTCGCTCCTGGCCGCCCCCGTGGCGCAGGCAGCGGACAACAAGATCGTCATCTGGACCGATGAGAACCGGGCCGCCTCCGTGCGCGAGCTCTTCGCCAACGGCTACAAGGGCTACACCGTCGAGGTCGTCGTCAAGGACTTCGGCGCCATCCGCGACGACCTGAGCAAGGTCACCGACACCGCCGCCCCCGACGTCATCGTCGGCGCGCATGACTGGGTCGGCGAGCTCGCGGCCAACGGCTCGATCGTCCGCCTGAACATCTCGAAGAAGGCCATCCAGGAGACGGCGACCTACGCACTCCAGGGCTTCCGCTACGGCGCGGGCGTCTACGGCATGCCGACGCAGATCGAGAACGTCGCCATGATCACGAACGCCAGCCTCATCAAGACCCAGCCCAAGACGTTCGACGCGGTGTCGGTCGAGGCGCTGGCCCTCAAGAAGGCCGGCAAGGCCACGGTTCCGTTCGCGGTTCCGCAGGGTGCCAACGGCGACGCGTACCACATGTACCCGCTGTTCAGCGGCCTCGGCGGCTACGTCTTCGCGACCAACCCCTCGGGCTCGGTGAACCCGAAGAAGGTCGGCCTCGACAACCCGACGTTCCGCAAGAACCAGGAGATCATCAACGGCTGGAACAAGACCGGCCTGATCAACTCCAAGGTCGACTACGGCATCGCCAAGGACGCCTTCGTCGCCGGCAAGGCCCCGTTCTGGATCACCGGCCCCTGGGAGCTCGATTCCCTCAAGGCCCTGAAGTTCAAGTACCGGATCACCGCGGTTCCGGCGATCGTCGACGGCATCACCCCCGTCCCGTTCCTCGGTGCGCAGGGCTTCATGGTGACCAAGTTCGCCGCGACGCACGGTGTCCAGACCGGCGCCAACTCGCTGGTCGCTGAGTACATGGCCACCGCCCCGGCGCAGGCCAAGCTGGCCGCAGCCAACGGCCGTACCCCGGCCAACCTCGTGGCGGCCAAGGCTGTCTCGGATCCGGTGCTCAAGGCCTTCGGCTCCGCCGGTGTCGGCGGCGTGCCGATGCCGAACGTCCCCCAGATGGCCTCCGTCTGGAGCGCCCTGGGTGGCGCGTGGGTGAACTCCACCAAGGGTGCGGGCGCCGTCCCGGCTCAGAAGGCCTTCGCCCAGGCGCAGGCCACGGTCGTCAAGGCGATCGGCTGATCGACTAGCGAGTGACACG
>JBAQXA010000597.1:0-2329 GCA_049299195.1 Nocardioides sp. | reverse complement strand
CGGTGGGGCCTCGCTGCTGCTTGTGATCAGACCGGCTAGCGCCGGTCTGAATTCGATGACCGGCTAGCGCCGGTCTGATCCGGATGACCGGCTAACGCCGGTCGGTGTCCACGATGTCCACGCGGATCGACGTGCCCCCCGCGAGAGCCGCGACCACGGTGCGCAGGGCACTGGCCGTGCGTCCCGAGCGGCCGATGACGCGGCCGAGGTCGTCCGGGTGGACCCGCACCTCGAGGAGTTCGCCGCGGCGCAACTCCTTGCGACGGACGACGACCTCGTCGTCATGGTCGACGATGCCCTTGACCAAGTGTTCCAGGGCTTCCTCGATCATGGTCAGGCTCCGGCCTTGACGAAGCCAGCGGCCTCAGCAGCAGCCGCGGTCTTGAACCACACCTCGGCGACGGTCGCGGCATACCACTGGCCGTCCGGCTCGTGGTATTTCATCGAGTCCTTGTTGCCCTTGATGTCGAAGCCCTCGGGCGCCGAGCCGTCGGCCCGCGGAGCTGCAGAGTCGGCGCCGAAGCCACCGTCGACGAGGGCCGCGGGCTTCGCGTCAGCAGCGTCGGCAGCCTTCTCAGAATTCTCGACCTTTTCAGCAGCGGGAGCCTCGTCGGCCTTCGCAGCCTTCTTGGGGCGCGCGGTGGCGCCGCCCTTCAGCTCCAGCGTCTTGCCCGCGGCGGCGACGGCCTCGTCGTAAAGCTCGCGCTTGCTGCGCTTGGCGGGCTTGACCTCAAGGGTGCCCTCGGCGCCCGGCTCCCCCTTGAACTTCTGCCAGTCACCGGTCACCTTGAACAGCGCGACGACGGCCTCGGTCGGCTGCGCGCCCTGCGCCAGCCAGTACTGCGCGCGCTCGCCATCGATGTCGATGAGCGACGGCTGCTCGGTCGGGTGGTACTTGCCGATCTCCTCGATCGCACGGCCGTCACGCTTGGTGCGCGAGTCCATGACGACGACGCGGTAGAACGGTGCACGGATCTTGCCCATGCGCTTCAGGCGAATCTTCACAGCCACAGGTGTGGTCCTTTTCTAGTGTGAGCACGGCGAGACCGCGAGAGGAACACGCGGGGTGCCGTGGCTCGGTGTGTAGGCATCCGAGCGGGGCAGGGAACGAAACCGACCCAGCCCAGACGGGTACAGCGGGCCATTCTGCCAGATCGGGCCCGACCCGCCGAAACCGACGCCCTCAGCGTTGGCGAGCTGCGACGCGGACCGCGAGGGCGGCGACCTGTCGCGCGTCCGCCTCGCCGGCCACCTCCCAGCTCGACCCCAGCCCGAGCCGGTATGCCGTGCGCTCACCTCCCGCTGCTCGCTCGGCATCTCGGCAATGCACGTGCGCCACCACCGCCGCGTCAACGCCCGCGCTGTCGAGCCCGACCCGGAGCGCCGCAGCATCAGCCTCCGTGTAAGCCCCGGACAAGACTGCCCCGCAAGGGGATTCGCCAAGTGCCGTGAAGATGCGCTCGCCCGGCAGCCATTCGGCTCGCAGCAGCGGGATGCCCAACTCACGACCCAGCGCGGCGGCGAGAGTATGCCGCGCGCGCCCATCGTCTCCCGTCACGACGCAGACGATGCGGCGGCGGGGGTGCGGTCGAAAGGCGACCGCACCGAGGTGTTCAGCCCCGGGCCAGTCCTCCGCGAGAAGGGCGAACCGGTCGTGGTCACGCCACGCGTCGGCGGCATCATCCGCCGCCGGGACCGAGAGCAGTCGCGGGGAGAATCCTTCGGAGACGAAGCCGAGCGACCGCAGCAACAGCGACGACCGCTCGTTTCCCGGCTGCACCCCCGCCTCCAGGCGGTGCAGCCCCAAGCCGCTGGACGCCTGCGCGAAAACGTGATCCAGGACCAGGGCGAGACCTTCCCGCAGAAGGCCGCGGCCGGCATACGGGTCGAAAGCGGTGTAGCCGAGCGTGGCCCACGACGCCCGACCACGGACGATGCCGTAGAGGTTGATCCTGGCGGCCACATGATGGTCCTGGCCCGCGCCGAGGTCGTCATCGCTGACGTGGACGAGGAAGGTGAGTTGGGAGTCCCCCTGCTCGGCGGCCAACGTGTCCAGGCCATCGAGCCCCGACGGCCCCCATTGCAGCGACCGGTCGACCGACGCTTGAGTTGCCAGCCGGAGCTCAGGGATATCACCCTCGGTGAGGCCTCTGACGACCACCCGCTCGGTCCGGGCCTCCCACGGCTCTGAGCCCAGGTCACCCACAGGCGCCAGCTGGGCACTCACGCGATCGCAGCGCCACGCAGGACGATCGTCGCGGGAGAGCCGAGCACTCCCAGGTCTGCGCGCGGGTCGCCGTCGTAGATCACCAGATCTGCAGGATCGCCC
>JBAQXA010000596.1:0-1585 GCA_049299195.1 Nocardioides sp. | reverse complement strand
GGTCTCGGCGGTGTCGTCATCGGCGACCTCGACACTGCGCTGGGCGACGATCGGGCCGGTGTCGACGCCTTCGTCGACCACAAACAAGGTGCAGCCGGTGACCTTGACCCCGTAGGCCAGGGCATCGGCGGGGCCGTGCATGCCCGGGAAGGAGGGCGAGAGGGCCGGGTGGGTGTTGAGCACCCGCCCTGGGAAGGCCGCGATGAAGTCCGAGCCGAGGAGTTTCATAAACCCGGCCGAGATGATCAGGTCGGGGTCGAAGCGCGACACCAGGTCGCGCATGGCGCGGTCCCAGCCCTCGCGGGTCTCGAACTGGCTGACCTTGCGCACGAAGGTCGGCAGCCCGGCGCGTTCGGCCCGCTCCAACCCTTCGATTTCGTCGCGGTCGGCGCCCACGGCGACCACCTGAGCGCCGTACGCCGGATCCGCGCTCGCGTCGATCAAGGCCTGGAGGTTGGTGCCGGCCCCCGAAACCAGCACGACCAGGCGGGCACGGCCGGGTGAGGCGGGCATCAGACGGCGGGGTGGAGCGCTCGAGCCGGGCACGGTCGCGAGTCTAGTGAGGCGCCGCGAGGGAGCGCCGCCACCACCAGGTCATGGCCAGGCCGCCCATCAGGGCGCCGACCCCCAGCATCGCCAGGCCGCTGACCCATGCATCGAACACAAACCCGCCGAGGTGGCGCATCCGCCCCGGCCCGGCGGATCCCCCGGCGAGCCAGATCAGCGCAGCCAGCCAGGTGGCGGCGAGCATGCCGGATCCCGCGGCGCGCAGCGCACCGTCGAGGAACGAGGCGGTCGGATAGCGGAGGTGGGCTCGCGCCGCGGAGCCGAGCGCGATGAGCACCGGCAGGAGCAGCAGGCCGCGGGTGAGGTCGGAGCCGTCCCCCGTTTCGGGCAGCCCCGCAAACCAGGGCACGAGCGGAAGCGGCCCCAACACGACTGCCGTCGGGCTCACGACGGTGTGGGCGCCGAGCGCGAAGCCGGCCCCGGTCAGGTAGGACGCGGTGAGGAGTACGGCGTTGGGCACGAACAGCAGCGCGGCGAGCCAGTAGAGCACGGAGTCACCCGCGTCGGCCCGGATGCCGGAAGCCATGGTGGCCGCGTCGTCGGCGTGAAGCACCATCGCCGCCGCGAACAACGCCCCGGCCGCGAGCAGCACGTTGATGAGGATCCGCCACGAGCCGCTCCAGGCGGCTCGCAGGGTCAAGGGGAGGGCTGCAGTCCAGACGGCCGCGCGGCCCGAGCCGACCGCGATCCCGGTGCCGCCCAGGCCCACACTCAGGGACAGGCCGCCCACGAGAGCCAGATTGGCGCCCGTCACGGTCGCCACCAGCACGATCACCGCGCCATAGGCGCCGGCGAAGATCGCGGTGGCTAGGGGCACGGTGAGGTCGCGGGCGCCGTTGGCGGCACCCTCGGCATCTGGCCCATAGCTGGCCAGCGCCTCACCCACCCGGCGACCGAAGCGCCACGTCACGTGGGCGCTCATCAAGGTGATCAGCAGCGGGAGGACGGTGACCCGCGCACCCTCGACGGCCAGCCCCGAGCCGTGCGCCGTCAGCCAACCAACAGCGCCGACCCAGAG
>JBAQXA010000595.1:0-4437 GCA_049299195.1 Nocardioides sp. | reverse complement strand
CCCAGAAGGCGATCTGACGGTCGTAGGTGGGGGCCGCGCGATCCCACACCCGGCGTTGCTGCTTGGTCCGGTCGATCGGAGCGGTCATGGCGCCCATTGTGGCCCGAGTAGCCTCCCGACGATGAAGAGTGTGGTGGTGGGCGGAGTGGTCGCCGGAGTGGTCATGGTGTCGTTGCTGGCGGCCGGATGTAGTGGTGACGCGGAACCGGAGGGGGATGGGTCCCCGTCCGGCAGCGCCTCCTCGCAGCCTGCGCAGACTCCCAGTTCCACACCCTCCTCGGCGTCCTCGGCGCCCTCGTCGGCAAGCGCAGAGCCCGTGTTGTTAAGAGCCCGCCCGGCCCGCACGAAGGCGGATTGGGCCCTGCTGCGCGCGGCTCGGGTCGCGAGCGTGCGGGGCGTGGAGCGGGCCCTGGCGCGGGGAGCGGCCATCGATGCGTTTGACGAGACCGGCGCCACCGCGCTCATCTTGGCGACGTCCGCCCGAGAAGTGGAGCTCGCCACCCGGCTGGCGGAGCTCGGCGCAGACGTCAACCACAAGGACAACGGGCAAGAGAGCCCCTATCTGATCTCCACCTCGGAGATCGGTGACGACCCACGGCTGCTGGAGGTCTTTCTCGCGCACGGCGGCGATCTTGAGAGCCATGACTCCTTCGACGGCACCGGACTGATCCGGGCGGCGGATCGGGGCTATGTGCGGATCGTCCGTCGGCTGCTGGCCACCGACGTCGCCCTCGACCACGTCAACAACCTCGGCTGGACGGCGCTGCTCGAAGCGGTGCTGCTGGGCGATGGAGATGTCGCCCATCAGCGGGTGGTGCGGCTGTTGCTAGACGCAGGGGTGGACCGCACGGTGCCGGATTCTCGCGGTGTGACGGCCCTCGAACATGCCCGCCGCCTCGGATACGCCGAGATGGTGCGGCTCCTGGAGCAGTAGCCGCCCGCGGCTCACCAGCTCGCAGCGACGGCCGCGGACGGGTCGAGCGGGTGGTACTCGAGTCCGACCCAGCCGGAGTAGCCGGAGTCGTCGAGCGCAGCCAAGAAGCCGGTGAGATCGAGCGTGCCCGTTCCCGGCTCGTGCCGACCCGGGACGTCGGCCAGCTGGACGTGGGCGACGAGATCGGCGACCTCCCGCCACGCGGTCGCAGGCTCTTGCCCGGTCATGCCCACGTGGTAGGCGTCGAACTGCAGCCGGAGATTGGGCCGATCCACCGCGCGCACCAGCGCCTCTGCTGCCGCCAGCGTCGGCAGCAGATAACCCGGCATGTCGACCGGGTTGATCGCCTCCACCACGAAGCAGACCGGCGCGTCGGCATACGTCTCGGTCGCCCAGCGCAGCCGTTCGTGGGCGATCCGTTGTGCTGCCTGCGGGGCTAGCCCCTCGGGGAGCAGGCCGCCGAGGATGTTGATCAGCCCAGTGCCCAGCTCGCCCGCGTGGCGCACGGCGTCGTCGACCGATGCCTCGAAGGCGTCCTCGTCCCGATGGCACAGCAGTCCACGCTCGCCCGCTGCCCAGTCGCCGGGGTAGGCATCGAAGAGCACGAGGCGCAGCTGCCTCTGCGCGAGCGCTGCGGCGAACTCGCGCCGGTCGAGATCGTGAACGAAGAGGATTTCCACCGCCTCGAAGCCCGCCGCCTCAGCGGCTCCCAGGCGGGCAATCGGCGTGGGAAGGTGTGGCCACAGCATGCTGAGGTTGGCCGCGAATCGAGGCACCGACAACTCCTGGAGGGACCATGACTGCAGAGGGGATCACGCCGAGGGTAGCCCTCGTGACGGGTGCGGGGCGCGGCATCGGCCGCGCCGTCGCGGAGGGGTTGTTGGCCGACGGATGGACCGTGGTCGCCGCGGGTCGGACCTTGGCTCCGCTGCAGGAGGTCGTCGCGGACGGGACCGGGCTGGCGATCGCCGCGGATGTCGGCGATGAAGCCTCGGTGGCCCAGCTGTTTGCCGAGATCGAAGAGCGCTTCGGGCGGCTCGACTTGTTGTTCAACAATGCCGGGACCTTCGGGCGGGCCGCGCCGGTCACCGAGCTCACCCTGGACGACTGGGACGCCTGCATCCGGGTCAACCTCACCGGCGCCTGGTTGTGCGCCCGTGCAGCGTTTGCCCTGATGCAGCGACAGCGGCCCGGCGGCGGCCGGATCATCAACAACGGCTCAATCAGCGCTCAGGTGCCGCGGCCGCACTCGACGCCGTACGCCGCCACCAAGCACGCCATCACCGGACTCACTAAAGCGCTGTCCTTGGAGGGGCGGGCGCACGACATCGCGGTATGCCAGGTCGATATCGGCAACGCCGCCACCGACATGACGACGGGGTTCGCCGCAGGCGTGCTCCAAGCGGACGGCAGAGTGGCCGCCGAACCAACCATGTCGGTCGACAACGTCGTCGCAACGATCCGCTACATGGCCGGCTTGCCCTTGGAGGCGAATGCCGCCTTCGTCACGGTCATGGCCACCCACATGCCCCTCCTGGGCCGGGGCTGACCCGGCGGCGCGCACAAGTAGCTAGGGCTAGACAGCCGACCGGGCCAAGGTCGGTGCCCGAATGGTTGATCTAGAACAAGTTCTCGTCACGGCCCTGCGTCCGGGTCGTCTCCTGGGTGACGGACGCCTTCGGATGAGTGATCCAGGGCCGTCACTGCCGGAGAGGAACGGGCGGATGAAGCAACTGGTGATCCCCGCGATTGCGATGGGCCTGACCATGGTCCTCTTGACAGTGCGCTCGGTCGTCGTGAGGCGTCGGGCGCGGCTGCGTGCGCAGACCGCTCGGCAGTCGGCGCAGGCGACGAGGGCATCGCTGCGATCCCTGGATGCGGCTCCGCTGGCGTCGGCTGGGCGAGAAGCCTCGACGGAGGCGGCCGAGGGCGGCAACAATCTCCAGCCTGTTCCTGCAGTGCTCGGTGCGCGCGGCGCGGTGCGGGATCTGACCTTGGGGTCGTTCCTGCAGGCGACCGGGGCGGTGACCGTGACCGGCCAGGTGACCAACTCGGGCCGGCATCCGGCCGACTACGTCGTCATCTTGGAATGGCTCGATGAGTCCAGCACCGTCGTAGGACGCGGCGTAGCCACCGTGAGCGACCTGGAGCCCGGTGAGAAGCGCACCTTCGCTATCGGTGCGCTCGTGGCGGACAGCTCGACGCGCTGTGTTCCTCAGGTTTTGAGCGGCCGGTTGGCCGCCAAGCTGGTGGCCGCCTGAGGCGGCCGACCAGGGCGGGTCGGGGAGACCTGCCGGGATAGACCGATTCGATGAACCGGCGGCGGAGGGGCTCGCCGGAGACGATCGACGAGGAGTTCTCGGCAGGTTGACTGGCCCGTAACAGACCCTCCGTGGGAGTCTCGGACGCGACGTCGTCTGGCGTCGCCTTCGACGGCGGGAGGAACAGTGTTTCAGCGGATTGCGATCGTCAACCGTGGCGAGGCAGCAATGCGACTCATCCACGCCGTTCGGGACCTCAATGCCGCGGGATTTCCGCGGCAGTCCCCGGTGCAGGTGATCGCCCTCTATACCGACGTCGAGAAGTCGGCGATGTTCGTGCGCGAGGCGGACATCGCCTATCCGCTGGGCCCGGCTTCCGAGCGCCCCTACCTCAATCACCAACTGCTGCTCGATGCGCTGCGGGCCACCGGGGCGGACGCCGTCTGGGTGGGCTGGGGATTCGTCGCCGAGGATGCCGGCTTCGCTGACCTGTGCGAGGCCAACGGGATCGCCTTCATCGGCCCCAGTGGCGACGCGATGCGCAAACTGGGCGACAAGATCGGCTCGAAGCTGATCGCCGAGGAAGTCGGCGTACCCGTGGCTCCCTGGAGCCGTGGCGGTGTCGACACCTTGGAGCAGGCGCTGGCGGCGGCGGAGCAGATTGGCTACCCGCTGATGCTCAAGGCCACCGCGGGTGGCGGCGGCCGGGGGATCCGGCGGGTGGACTCACCCGACGACCTGGTGGATGCCTACCAGCGCACGCGCGATGAGGCCGAGCGAGCCTTCGGCTCAGGAGTCGTCTTCCTCGAGCGGTTGGTGACGGGCGCACGACACGTCGAAGTGCAGGTGATCGCCGACGGGCAGGGGGCCGCCTGGGCTCTCGGCGTCCGGGACTGCTCGGTCCAGCGGCGCAACCAGAAGGTCATCGAGGAGTCCGCGTCGCCACTGCTGTCGGCCGATCAGGCCGAGCACATCAAGGCCGCTGCCGAGCGGCTCGCGCTGGCGGTGGACTACCGCGGTGCCGGCACGGTCGAGTTCCTCTATCACCAGCAGACGCGTGAGTTCGCCTTCTTGGAGGTCAACACGCGGCTGCAGGTCGAGCACCCCATCACCGAGGTCACCACCGACACCGACCTGGTGAGGTTGCAGATCCACGTTGCCTCCGGCGGCCGGTTGGAGGGGGTCCGGCCCACCGAGCGCGGGCACGCGGTGGAGGCCCGCCTCAACGCAGAGGATCCGGAC
>JBAQXA010000594.1:0-2893 GCA_049299195.1 Nocardioides sp. | reverse complement strand
CGGCGATCGCCCCGGAAGACACCAGCACCACGTCGCGACCCTCGGCGCGCATGGTGGCCAGCGAGTCGACGAGCCGGGTGATGCGGTCGTCGTCGAGGTGCCCTGCCCGGTGGGTGAGCGACGACGAGCCGACCTTCACCACGATCCGCTTGGCGCCGGTGACGGTCGCCCGCCTCACGGGTCGTCCCGCTCCGGCTCTGGCGCCCAGTCCGGGTCCTGCGGGCTGCCGATCACATAAGAGATCGGCCCGCTGCGTGGGCGCGTTGCCTTTTCAGCCGCTGCGCGGGCGCGCTTTTCGGCATCGATCCGGCGGGCAACATCGGCCCGGGTTTCGGTTTCGGCGCGTTCGGGCATGGCCTCGTCGATCTGGCGACGCCGACCCACCGCCGGGCGCTTCTCGGCGAACCGATGGTCCTCACCGCGGCGGCCGAGCATCTCCGCACCCGCCTCGATCCCCGGCTTAAAGTCGAAGACCACGGAGTTTGCTTCGGCACCGATCAGGACAGTGTCGCCCTCCCGGGCGCCGGCCTCCACGAGCCGGGACTCCACGCCCAGCCGGTTGAGCCGATCGGCGAGGAAGCCGACCGCCTCGTCGTTGCTGAAGTCGGTCTGGCGGATCCACCGCTCGGGCTTGGTGCCGCGCACCCGCCACCCGTCGGGCGTCTCCTCGACCGAGAAGTCGTCTGCCCCATCGACACTCGGCGGGCGCAGCACGATCCGGCGCGCCTCGGCCGACGGGCGCTCCCGCCGCGCGGCCGCAACGATCCCGGCCATCGCGAAGACGAGTTCGCGCGTGCCTGCGCCGGACGCCGCGGAGACGGCATACACCGCGAGCCCGCGGGCGCGGAGTTCGTCGGTGACCATGTCGGCGATGTCGTGACCGTCGGGGACGTCGATCTTGTTGAGCGCGACGAGCCGCGGCCGATCCTCCAGGCCGCCATAGCGCTGCAACTCGCCCTCGATGATGTCGAGATCGTCGAGCGGGTTGCGGCCGGGCTCCATGGTGGCGGTGTCGATGACATGCACGATCGCGGCGCAGCGCTCGACGTGCCGGAGGAAGGCGTGACCAAGGCCGCGACCCTCACTCGCCCCCTCGATCAGCCCTGGGACGTCGGCAACGGTAAACGTCGTGTCGCCGGCCTTCACGACGCCCAGGTTGGGCACGAGCGTGGTGAACGGATAGTCGGCGATCTTGGGGCGCGCCCGCGAGATCGCGGCGATCAGCGACGACTTCCCCGCGCTGGGGAAGCCGACCAGGCCGATGTCGGCGACGATCTTGAGTTCAAGGACGACGCGCACTTCTTCGCCCGGCTCGCCGAGGAGCGCAAACCCGGGGGCCTTGCGCTTGGCCGAAGCCAGCGCGGCATTGCCGAGTCCGCCCCGACCACCCTGGGCGAGGACCATCTCGGTCCCGGCACCCACGAGGTCGGCGAGCAGCACGCCGGAGTCGTCATAGACGACCGTGCCGTCGGGTACGGCGAGGACGAGGTCGGCGGCATGCCCACCGTTGCGGTGGGCACCGGCGCCGTGGCCACCGGAGTCGGCCTTGCGCTTGGGGCTGTGGTGATAGTCGATCAGGGTCGTGACGTCGGGATCGACGCGCAAGATGATCGAACCGCCCGGCCCGCCATTGCCGCCATCGGGACCCCCGAGCGGTTTGAACTTCTCCCGGTGCACCGACGCGACGCCGTTGCCGCCGCGCCCGGCGGCCACATCGAGGGTCACCCGGTCCACGAAGGTCGGAACGGCCATCGCAGTGCTCCTCTCGGCTCAGGCTTGCGGATTGTTAGCTGTGGTGCGGCCCGGCGCCCGGACGGCGGCTGCCTGCGGAAATGCGAAAGGCGCCCCGATGCTCAGGGCGCCTCGCAAAGCTGTGGGTCGGACCCGAGGCTCACTCGCTCGGGACGACGTTGACCACGCGACGGCCCCGACGGGTGCCGAACTCGACGTTGCCCTCGACCAGAGCAAACAGGGTGTCGTCGCCACCGCGACCCACACCACTGCCCGGGTGGAAGTGCGTGCCGCGCTGACGCACGAGGATCTCTCCCGCGTTGACCAGCTGGCCGCCATAGCGCTTCACACCGAGTCGCTGAGCGTTGGAGTCACGCCCGTTCTTGGTGGAGGCTGCGCCCTTTTTGTGTGCCATCTCTTCGTCCTTCTCTGCGTACGCCGCGAACCGACCCGGAGGGTCAGAGCGAGATGTCGGTGACCTTGACCTGGGTGTACTTCTGGCGGTGACCCTGGCGCTTCTTGTAGCCGGTCTTGTTCTTGTACTTCTGGATGATGATCTTGGGGCCCTTGGTAGCGCCGAGCACCTCAGCGGTCACGCTTGCCTTGTCGAGGCCGGTCGCAGTCACCTGCTCACCGTCGACCACCATGACGACCGGGAGGGAGAGGGTCGACCCGACCGCAGAGTCGGTCTTGTCGATCTCGATGACGTCGCCCACGGCAACCTTCTGCTGCTTGCTGCCACTGCGCACGATCGCGTACACCGCGAGTCACTCTCCTCATCAATGTTGCTCGTTCATCAATGTTGCTGGTCCAACGATGTTGCTAGTCCAACTGGGCCGCCGGCGCGCAAACCACCCGAGACCGAAGCCAGGGAGTCACACGCGGCGAAGTGATGCACTTCCGGCTCGCTTGAGCGGTTGGCACACCAAAAGACAATCGTACGCGGCGGGGTGACCGGCAGCAATTCGGCGGCACGCCACTCCCCTCGTGGCGACGGGCCGAAGCGCCCCAGTCGCTCAGCGCTTGCGAGTGCCCTTCCGCTTGATCGGGACATGCCCGACCGTGGCCACCTCGGGGGCATCCTCGCCCTCGACCGACGCGTCGGCGCTGGCTTCGTGTGACTCGACGGGCTCCGTGCCCTGGTCGGCGCCTTGCTCTGCCC
>JBAQXA010000593.1:0-4635 GCA_049299195.1 Nocardioides sp. | reverse complement strand
GTTGGGGACCAGGCCACCAATGCTGACTCGTCCCCCGCTCAGAGGTACTACCGAGGCCGCAATCGCCAGCAACGTCGACTTGCCAGCACCGTTAGGCCCCAACAGGATCGTGCGCCCCGAGGCGATATCGAGGTGGAAATCTTCCAGCACCCGGGGGTCGCGAGACCGGTAGCCGAACGTCGCTCCCTCAAACTTGAGTTCCACCGAGCCTCCAGGCGGCTAGATCCGTCTGTGCGAGAAATGTAGTGGGCCAGCCCCTCGGGCCGGACATACGTGCCGAGCAATGCACAAGCGAAACGGCCGCGACCCCATCGGGATCGCGGCCGTTTCGGTGACTGATGTCGAGCCGGCTCAGGCCTCGTCGGCTTCGGCCACGTTGCGGGTGCGGTTGGGGTCAACCTGGACGCCCGGGCCCATCGTGGTGGAGAAGGTGATCTTCTTCAGGTACTTGCCCTTCGAGGTCGACGGCTTGAGCCGCAGCACCTCTTCGAGCGCGGCGGCGTAGTTCTCCGCGAGTTGGCTCTCGGAGAAGGACGCCTTGCCGATGATGAAGTGCAGGTTGGCGTGCCGATCGACGCGGAACTCGATCTTGCCGCCCTTGATGTCGGTGACGGCCTTGGCGACATCGGGGGTCACCGTGCCGGTCTTCGGGTTCGGCATCAGGCCGCGAGGACCGAGCACGCGGCCGAGGCGGCCGACCTTGCCCATCATGTCGGGGGTCGCGACGACGGCGTCGAAGTCGAGCCAGCCCCCTGCCACCTTGTCGATCAGTTCGTCGCCGCCGACGATGTCGGCTCCGGCCTCACGAGCGGCGTCGGCCTTCTCCGCGTTGGCGAAGACGAGGACCTTGGCGGTCTTGCCGGTGCCGTGGGGCAGATTGACGGTGCCACGCACCATCTGGTCGGCCTTGCGGGGATCGACGCCGAGGCGCATGGACACGTCGACGGTCTCGTCGAACTTGGCCTTGGCGCCCGACTTCGCGAGCTGGATCGCCGCCAGCGGGGCGAAGAGTTCGTTCTTGTCGAAGGCCGCTGCGGCCGCCTTGTAGTTCTTGCTGCGCTGCATGACTGGTGTTCCTTTGCTTGGTCCAGATGTGGTCTACGGGCCAGCGCGGCCCTGCCACGTGAAGTGGTGGTGCTGAAGGGTGGGCGTGCGGTCTGTGGATCAGCTTCCGCGGATCACGAACCGGCTCACACTCTGCTCATTTCTCGTGAGACTGCGGGGCTCGGCCTGACGGCCTCACTCCTCGCTCACTCGCTAACAGTCACGCCCATCGACCGCGCAGTCCCCTCGACGATCTTCATCGCCGCGTCGATGTCGTTGGCGTTGAGATCGGGGAGCTTGGTCGTGGCGATGTCGCGCACCTGGTCCTTGGTCAGCTTGCCGACCTTCTCCTTGTGCGGGACGCCAGAGCCCTTGGCGAGCCCGGCAGCCTTCTTGATCAGCTCGGCCGCCGGAGGCGTCTTGGTGATGAACGTGAACGAGCGATCCTCATAGATCGAGATCTCGACCGGGATCACGTTGCCACGCATGGACTCTGTCTGGGCGTTGTAGGCCTTGCAGAAGTCCATGATGTTGACGCCGTGCGGGCCGAGGGCGGTGCCGACCGGCGGGGCCGGGGTTGCGGCACCTGCCTGCAGCTGCACCTTGACCAGCGCGGCGATCTTCTTCTTGGGAGGCATTGCGGTGTTGTCCTTGCTATTCGTGCTTCGTGGTCAAACGGGCTGGACGGCCCTGCCACCTGGTGCGTTGAGCGACTAGACCCGTTCGATCTGGCTGAAGCTCAACTCGACCGGGGTCTCCCGGCCGAAGATTTCGACGAGGGCCTTGACCCTCTGCGACTCGGCGTTGATCTCGGTGATCGTCGCGTGCATCGTGGCGAAGGGGCCCTCGACGACCATGACCGAGTCACCCTCGGAGAAGTCGGCCACCTCGACCGGGCGCTTGGGCGTCGTCGCCGAGCCCGGCTTGCCGGCAGCAACTGCTTCCGCCTCAGACGCGGCCACGACGGCGGGAGCCAGCATGTCCTCGACCTCGGACATCGACAGCGGGATCGGCTGGTGGGAGTGCCCCACGAAGCCCGTCACCGAGGGCGTATGCCGCACAGCGGACCACGACTCATCGGTCAGGTCCATGCGCACCAAGACATAGCCCGGCAGCACGGTCCGCTTGACCATCTTGCGCTGGCCGTTCTTGATCTCGGCGACCTCTTCAGTCGGGACCACGATCTCGTGGATGTAGTCCTCCATGTTGAGCGAGTGGATCCGGTTCTCCAGGTTGGCCTTCACCCGGTTCTCCATGCCGGAGTAGGTGTGCACGACGTACCAGTCGCCCGGCTTCGCCCACAGCTCGTCGCGCCACTCGGCGAGCGGGTCGACCGCCTCGGCTTCGGGGGTCTCCTCGACTGCCTCGGTGGGCTCCACCTCGGCCTCGGCGACCTCTGCGTCGTACTGCTCAGACACCTGCAACAACTCCGTCTGGGTTTGGGGGTTAGGCCTGCTTGGGCGCGAAGACCTGGAAGATCAACTTGCCGAAGGCCAGATCGGCAACCGACACGAAAAGCATCATGAACAGCACGAACACCAACACGACCAAGAAGTAGGTAGTCAGCTGGTCGGTGGTGGGCCACACGACCTTGCGTAGTTCGGCAATGACCTGGCGCAGGAACAGGGCAGGCGAGGTACGCCGGGGGGCGTCGGCTGCGTCATCACGCACCGTGCGGCTCTCCGACACGTTCTTCACCTTCCTTCTTAGATCTGCGACCCTGCTGGGCCTACGACCGATGTCCTTTGCAGGGCACGAGGGACTTGAACCCCCAACCTTCGGTTTTGGAGACCGATGCTCTGCCAGTTGAGCTAGTGCCCTTCGCGGCGCCCCCGTCTGCGTCAGCCTCCCCCGAGGAGCCCGATGAGGGGCCCGGTTGAGGGCATGGCCAAGCAGGAGGCGGAACCGCCAGAGAGCGAGTCTACGGGCAAGGGTGAGGGGGAGTCCAAACGAAGTGACCGGCTCCCTGGCCCCTACGATGGGACCATGACCTCCTCTCCTCGCGATCGACGAATTTCCAAGCGCATCGGGGCCATCGCCGAGTCGGCAACGCTGAAGGTCGACGCCAAGGCCAAGGCCCTCAAAGCAGAAGGCCGCCCCGTCATTGGCTTCGGTGCCGGCGAGCCAGACTTCCCGACCCCGGACTACATCGTTGAGGCAGCCGTTTCGGCTTGTCGTGACCCCAAGAACCACCGCTACACCCCGGCCGGTGGCCTCCCCGAACTCAAGAGCGCGATCGTCGCCAAGACCCTGCGCGACAGCGGCTGGGAAGTCACCCCGGCGCAGGTCCTGGTCACCAATGGCGGCAAGCAGGCGATCTATGAGGCCTTCGCCGCCATGCTCGACCCCGGCGACGAGGTCATCGTCCCCGCGCCGTACTGGACGACATACCCCGAGGCCATCCAGCTCGCCAGCGGCAGCGCGGTCGAGGTGCTGGCCGACGAGACCCAGGACTACAAGGTCACAGTGGCTCAACTCGAGGCGGCGCGCACCGACCGCACCAAGGTGCTGCTCTTCGTCTCGCCGAGCAACCCCACCGGCTCGGTCTACACCGCCGAGGAGATCCGGGCCATCGGCGCTTGGGTCGCCGAGCACGGCCTGTGGGTCTTGACCGACGAGATCTACGAACACCTCACCTATGACGGGGTCGAGACCGGTTCGATGCCCGTGTTGTGCCCCGACATCGCCGACTACTGCGTCGTCGTCAATGGCGTCGCCAAGACCTACGCGATGACCGGCTGGCGGGTGGGCTGGATGATCGGCCCCGCCGACCTGATCAAGGCCGCGGGCAATCTCCAGTCGCACGCGACGTCCAACGTCGCCAACGTCTCTCAGCGGGCCGCGCTGGCGGCCGTCGCCGGTGACCTTGCGGCCGTCGACGAGATGAAGCTGGCCTTCGATCGCCGCCGCCGCACCATGGTGGAGATGCTCAACGCGATCGACGGGGTCGAGTGCCCCACCCCGCTCGGCGCGTTTTATGCCTACCCCTCGGTGAAGGGCCTGCTCGGCAAGGACTACGACGGCGTCCGGATCGACGACTCGGCCGCCCTGAGCGAATACATCCTGGAGAAGGCCGAGGTCGCGGTCGTGCCCGGGGAAGCCTTCGGCTCGCCCGGCTACATCCGGTTGTCCTATGCGCTCGGCGACGCCGACCTCGTCGAAGGCGTCGGCCGGCTGCAGAAGCTCTTCGGCTGAACGGCGCACCGGTGCCTGCGCGCGAGGCGCTGCCCGGTGTCGATCTCGGTGACGACGTCAGTGACGACGTCAGGGTCGACGCGGGAGGCGCTTTTGGGCGCGATCTGCACACGCTCCCGAAGGCGCACCTGCATCTGCACTTCACCGGCTCGATGCGGCACGAGACGCTGCTCGAGTTGGCCGAGCGCGACGGCATCGTGCTGCCGGACGCCCTCGTCGAGGAGTGGCCGCCGCTGCTGAGCGCGGCCGATGAGAAGGGCTGGTTCCGCTTCCAGCGCCTCTACGACGTAGCTCGCTCGGTCCTGCGGACCGGGGGCGATGTGCGGCGCCAGGTGCTCGAATCCGCCGAAGACGACGTGCGCGACGGAGGCCGGTGGCTGGAGATACAGGTCGATC
>JBAQXA010000592.1:0-12769 GCA_049299195.1 Nocardioides sp. | reverse complement strand
GCCCCGCGCTGCAGGTCGGCGAGCGCCGCGTCGATCGGCACGTCGCGGATGAGCTGGTTGAGACGGCGGTTGCGGATGACGTCGCCCAGATGGGCCCGCAGCGCTTCACCCTTCTTGCCGCCGACCCGGTCGGCGTGGGCGATGAGGTTGTCGAGCCCGTCGAACTCGCCGAGCCACTTGGCGGCATACCCCTGCCCGACGCCGGGCACACCGGGCAGGTTGTCGGACGTCTCCCCCACCAGTGCCGCCAGCTCGCTATAGCGAGCGGGAGTGACGCCATACCGCTGGTGGACGGCGGCGGGGGTCATGCGGGTGGTCTCGGAGACCCCGCGCGTCGGATAGATCACCGTGCAGTCGTCGGTGACGAGCTGGAAGGTGTCGCGATCGCCGCTGACGACCAACACCTCGAAGCCGTCGGCGAGTGCGCGGGTCGCCAGCGTCGCGAGCAGGTCGTCGGCCTCAAAGCCGGCCTGCTCGAAGTAGGGGATGCGCAGCGACTCCAGGAGTTGGCGGATGAGCGGGAGCTGGCTGGAGAACTCGCTCGGGGTCTTGCTCCGCCCGGCCTTGTATTCGGCGTACTCCTCCAGGCGGAAGGTCTGCCGCGACAGGTCGAAGGCCACCGCCACATGCGTGGGCTGCTCGTCGCGCAGCATGTTGACGAGCATCGAGGTGAACCCGAACACGGCGTTGGTGTGCTGACCCGAGGAGGTCGTGAAGTTCTCTACGGGCAGCGCGAAGAATGCGCGGTAGGCCAACGAATGGCCGTCGAGCAGCAGCAGTCGGGCACGGTCGGTCGAGACGCTGGCACTCACCCGGCGACTCTATCCGCCCCCACTGGTGCATGGCGGCACCGCTGCCGGGTTGAATGGCGCACATGACTGCCGATGTGCCCGCCTCTCCCGACTCGCCCGCTCCCGACCTGGCCGACCTGACTCCGGCGCAACTGGCAGCCCAACTGCCCGATGGTTTTGGGGCCCTGGTGCGTCGGCTGGAGATCGAGTTCCTCGAGATGAGCCGGGACCGCGTCGTGGCCACCATGCCCGTCGCCGGAAACACGCAGCCCTTCGGCCTCCTCCATGGCGGCGCGTCGGTGGCGCTCGCCGAGTCCCTGGGCTCGATCGGCGGAGCCCTCCACGGCTATCCAACGAGCGCGCCAGTGGGCGTCGATATCAATGCCACCCACCATCGAGCCGTGACTTCGGGTCTTGTGACGGGAGTGGCGACTCCCCTCCACTTGGGCCGCCGGATGACCACGTGGGAGATCGTGATCACCGACGAGGCAGATCGCCGTGTCTGCACCGCACGCATCACCTGCGCCATGGTGCCCATCGATCAGGCGGGCCCGGGGACGACCTAAGCTCCTGGGCTGCGGCGGCGGCTGCGGCGGCGGAGTCTCAGCTCTCCGACGCAGCAACCGACTGCGAACGGCGCATCGACCGGCGAGCGGCCAGCAATTGGCCGAGTTGGCGCCCCTGGCGAGAGACCGACGGAGTCAGCCGAGCGCGCAGTTGATGGGTCGCCGCCACCCGGAGCACCGCTTGGGGGGCTAGCCCGAGGCGAGCCATGAACCGATTGGCGTCGCGCGAGCCGCTCAACGAGGCGGCGCCCACGAGATGAATGCCGCGCTCCTCGGCGAAGGTGGCTGCGGCCTCCATCAGGGCCCGTCCGGCGCCCCGATGTCGAAACTCGGGAAACACATGGGGGGACACGATTTGAACGAGCGGTTCGGAGTTGATCGGGCTGAGCTCAGTGGCCTTCAGCAACACCGCGCCGCAGATTTCGCCGTCTACCTCGGCAACGACCAAACGCTCGTCCGGATCCTTCGCCACCCGCTCGATCGTGCGCACCAGATCGGCGGCCTGCTCCTCGGCATCGGCCCGGCGCAACACATCGGCCCAGAGTTCACGCAAACGAGGAGCGTCGGCCGGATCGGCGCAACGCAACACCACAGGGGAACGGCTCACACTTGCCTCGACTTCATGTCAGCCCCGACTTCATGACAACCCCATCGCGTCGACTCGCACGCGATCATCGGGGTCAGCCAACCGGAATCCCCCGCCGGTGTGCCTGCGTGCAGCGTACGCCGTCGAAGGGGGCGACCGGAAGGGTCCCTAGAGGTCGCCACCGAGGTAGGCAGCCTTGACCGAATCGTCCTTGGCCAGGTCGGCACCCTTGCCGGACCGAACGATCTCACCCGTCTCGAGAATGTGGGCGTCATCGGCGGCCTTCAGCGCCTGCATGGCGTTCTGCTCGACCAACAAGACGGTCGTCCCCTGCTCGTTGATCTCGTCGATGATCGCGAAGATCTGCTGAATCAGCTTCGGCGCCAGCCCCATCGACGGCTCGTCCAAAAGCACCAGACGGGGGCGAGCCATCAGCGCACGTCCAATCGCCAGCATCTGCTGCTCGCCACCGGACATGGTGCCGGCAATCTGACTGATGCGTTCGCCGAGCCGCGGGAACAGCGTCAGAACCCTGTCGATGTCCTCCTGGTAGGCGCTGCTCTTGCGATCGCTGCGGGCGAAGGCACCCATGTCGAGGTTCTCCCGAACCGTCATCCCGACGAACACTCCGCGCCCCTCGGGGCTTTGGCTGATGCCCAACCGGACCCGCTCGTAGGGAGCGAGGGTGGTGATGTCCTTGCCATCGAAGATGATCCGACCGGCTTGAACTTTTCGCAGCCCGGAGATGGTCTTGAGCGTCGTGGTCTTGCCCGCCCCATTCGCACCGATCAAGGTCGTGATCGATCCTTCGGGCACTCCGAAGGAGATGTCCCTGATCGCCTCGATGTTGCCGTAGTTGACGCAGAGTCCTTCAACCTCAAGAAGCATTTGGCTCATCCACTCCCAGGTACGCCGCGATGACCGCGGGGTTATCACGGATCTCGGCAGGGGTGCCCTCAGCGATCAACTTGCCGAACTCCAGCACGACGATCCGGTCGGTCACACCCATCACCAGGCGCATATCGTGCTCGATCAGCAGCACCGTGTAGCCCTCGTCGCGAACCCGGCGGATCAGCTCCATCAACTTGGCCTTCTCGGCCGGGTTGAAGCCCGCGGCGGGCTCGTCGAGGCAAAGAAGCTTGGGATTGGTCGCCATGGCGCGCGCAATCTCAAGCCGTCGCTGATCGCCGTAGGACAGGAATGCCGCCATCTCGTCGGCCTTGTCGGCCAACCCCATGAACTCCAGCAACTCCATGGCCCGCGCGTGGCCCTCCTCCTCCTCGCGGCGGTGCTTGGGCAAGCGGAACAGCGCCGAGAGCACCCCGGTGGAGTGGTGTGCGTCGCCGCCCACCAGCACGTTCTCCAGAGCGGTCATGGATTTGAAGAGGCGAATGTTTTGGAACGTGCGTGCGATGCCGAGCTTTGTGATCTCAAACCGCTTGCGTTTCAACAAGGACTGGCCGAGGAAGTTCACTTGCCCGGAGGTCGGCTTGTAGACACCCGTCATCACGTTGAAGCACGTCGTCTTCCCGGCGCCATTGGGTCCGATCAGCCCGAGGATTTCACCCTTGCGAATCTCGAAGGTGACATCATCGAGCGCGGTGAGGCCCCCGAACTTGAGGGTGACATGCTCGAGTTCGAGCACTTTCTCAGCGGCTCCGTTCGCCGCCCCGGCGGAGGGACTCGTCACGAGGTCAGACACCAGCGACCTCCTCCCCTTCGATCTGGTCTAGTCGCTCCTGAACCTTGCGCGCCCGGACTCTGCTGCGGGGCGGCAAGATGCCCTGGGGTCGGTAGATGGCAAGGACCATGAGCGCGAGCCCGAAGAGGAGCACGCGCCATTCCTCAAAGCCACGGAACCTCTCCGGCACATAGCCCACGATGACGGCACCGACGATGGCTCCCCACCTATTGCCCTGGCCGCCGACCACAACTGCGGCGAGGAAGAGGATCGAAAGAAGGAGCGGGAACGACTGAGGCGAAACAAACCCCTGGCGTCCGGCGAACAGGGAGCCCGCGAGACCTCCGACGAAGGCGCCCATCGCGAAGGCAAGCAATTTGAACTTGAAGGTCGGCACGCCCATCAGTTCGGCGGCGTCCTCGTCTTCCCTGGTGGCTTCCCACGCGCGACCTACTCGACTGTCCTTGATCAGGGTGTCCCCGATCAAGACCAGGATGATCACGCTCAGCGCCATCCAGTAGTAGGGGACGATGTCGATAACGCCGAACTTCAAGAACGTGGTGGTGTTGTTCGGATTAACCAAGGGCACGCCTGTGGACCAGTCCAGTTTGGGGATGGTGAACAGTTCGATGCTGGTCGGTTTGCCGACCTTGGGGATGCCTGCGGCGGCCCCAAGCCAGTCGAGGTTCACCGCGGTGAGCCGAATGATCTCGCCGAACCCCAACGTCACGATGGCGAGGTAATCCCCACGCACCCGCAGCGTGGGAGCGCCCAGGATCAGACCCGAAAGCATGGTCACCGATACCGCAATGGGGACAGTGAGCAGCCACGGCCAAGAGGCGTGCTGGGAGGTGAGCACCGCAACGACATAGGCGCCGATCGCATAGAACCCGACATAGCCGAGGTCGAGAAGTCCGGCATAGCCGACAACGATGTTGAGGCCCAGCGCGACGAGGGTGTAGATCGAGACGATGAACAGCACACCTCCGAAGTCGGTATCGGGGGTGCTGATGATCGGCGGGTTCACGATCGGCAACAGATAGGCGACCAGCGCAGCCAACACCATCAGGACGATCTTGGCCCACTTAGGCAGCCCGGCAATCTTCCCGCCGAGCCCGCTCAGTCGCGCACGCAGCGATACCGGCGCAGACGGTGGGCCAGAAACGGGGGCCAGTCGGTCGGCGTTGTCCTCGACACTCGGGCCGCTGCCCGGACGATCACTGTTGGTCATGCGCGTGCCTTTCCGAGAGCCTCACCCAACAAGCCGGAGGGCCGGAACAGGAGGATGAACACCAAGAGGACGAACGCCACGATGTCCTTCCATTCGGTGCCGAAGATCGCCGAGCCCCAGTTCTCCGCCACGCCGAGGATCAGTCCCCCGAGCAAGGCTCCGCGCAGGTTTCCGATACCCCCCATGACCGCTGCGGTGAACGCTTTGACGCCCAAGATGAAACCGGCGTCGAACTTGGTCGCCCCAATGCGCACCATGTACAGGGTCGCGGCGGCTCCAGCCATGAGGCCACCCAGTAGGAAGGTCACCTGCACCACACGAGTCGAGTTCACGCCCATGAGTGCTGCCGACTCAGGGTCTTGGGCCACCGCCCGAATCCCGCGGCCCATCTTGGAGCGCCTGACGTATTGATCCAAGAAGACCATCATCGCGAGCGCGGAGAAGACGACCAGCAAATCAGTCGTGGTGACCGTGTAGTCCCCGATCGTGACCACCGGCTCCTGGGGGAAGTCGAACGGCATGCCCTTGTTGTCGCGCGAACGCGTGACGTAGTACTCCAGGTTGTCATCGAGCCCCACGAAGGCGGCGATCTTGCTGCGCAGCCCCATCGCTTCGGCGAGCATGAACGAGGCGCCGATGGCCGAGATCAACGCCACCAGCTTGGGCGCATCCCGCTTGATCAACGGCCGGTAGGCCAAACGCTCGAGCAGCAGCGCCACAGAGGCCGAAACCGCCATCGCGACCACGAGCGCCACGAGGAGCATCCAGATCATTTCGCCCAGGCCCGACTGCGCATCGCCCCCGAGGAAGTAGACGGTCCAAATCACGGCAAACGTGCCGTACATGAACACTTCTGAGTGCGCGAAGTTGATCAGCTGGAGGACGCCGTAAACCATCGTGTAGCCCAACGCGACCAGCGCGTAGACCGAACCGACGGCGAGACCGCTGATCGTGAAGGAGAAGAAGTTCTCGAAGAGCAACTGAAAGTCCATGCCCAACAGCTGGGGCACGACTTGGGGCACGACTTGCAAGGTGGCCAAGGCGGCGACTCCTCGTTTGGCAGTTGTTCGAACAAATGACTGCTGCGGTCGGGGGTGAGGTTCACCCCCGACCGCAGCGTAGTGGCATCAAGCAGCGATCGTCACTCGATGATCTGGCCGAGTTCGATCTTGCCGCCGGTGACCGGGTAGGCGTAGACCGCCACACCCGAGACTTCGCCGGTCTCATCGAACTTGATGTGCTTGGTCAGCGCATCGGCGTCGTAGGAGTTGACCCACGCCAGCAACTTCGCCCGATCGGCGTTGCCGTCCGCGATGCCCTGGAGGAGCACGTTGGCCGAGTCGTATGCCTCGGTGGAGTAGGTGCCCGGATCGGCAGAGTTCAGCGCGTTGTACTTCGCGGTGAAGTCCTCAGGAGACGGAGCGCACGGGCAGGTGAGGTACGCGCCCTCAGAGCCCGCGGCGCCTGCCGCTTCGACGAAGCCCGGATCCAGCGCGCCGTCACCGGAGACGAACGTGCCCTCCCAGCCACCTGCCTTGAGCTGCTTCGCGAGCAGGCCGGCCTCGGCGTAGTAGCCGCCGTAGAACAGCGAGTCCGCGCCGGACGCCTTGACCTTGGTCACGGTGGCGGAGAAGTCGGTCTGCTTCTGCTGGACCGTATCGCGATCGATGACTGCGTCACCGAGGTCGGAAGCCACACCATCGGCGAGGCCCTTGCCGTACTCGGAAGCATCGTCAACAACAAAGATCTTCTTGCCGCCCACGGTGCCGGTGAGGAACTTCGCCGCGGCCGGAGCCTGGGTGGCGTCGTTACCGAGCACGCGATGGAAGGTGTCCCATCCGTTGCTGGACAGGTCCGGGTTGGTCGCTGAAGGCGACACCGTCACGAGGCCGGCCTCGGCGAAGGTCGGGCCAGTGGCCTCGGTCTCACCGGAGAACGACGGACCGACCAAGCCGATCACCTTTGCGTCCTGAACAACCTGGGTTGCCAGGGGGGTGGCCTTCTCCGGGTCACCCTGGGAGTCGTACTCCTCCAGGGTCACCTTGCAGTCGGCGTGCGCCGCGTTGTACTCGTCCAGCGCGAGCTTGACGCCACCGAGCATGTTCGCCCCGAGGTTGGCGTAGTCGCCGGTCAACGGGCCCATGTAACCGATCTTGAGGTCACAGGCTGCCTTAGCGTCGCCGTCACCCGCGCTCTCCGTGGTGTCCTCGGTGCTGCCGCATGCACTCAGCACGAGGGCCGCAGCCGCGGCCACCGCACCGAAGCGCAGCAGAGTCTTGGGGTGCTTCATGAAGCCTCCGAAAGTTGTCGTACAGATATCACCCGTAGGCGTGGGTGCCTAGGATCCAGCACAACCTAGCCCCAGAATCGTTTGCGAGCGACCACCGGGGTGGGCCGATATCAAGTTGTGATCTAGCTAACAGACGCCGCTAGCCCGGCTCTACGCCTGGCAGACCATGGGTGACGACACCTTCCGCCACCTTCCGCATCTCGACACGCAAATCCATGGCGGTGCGTTGGATCCACCGGAAAGCGTCCGGCTCAGACAGGCCCAGCTGTTCTTGGAGCAGACCCTTCGCTCGGTCGATCACCTTGCGGGTTTCGAGCCGTTGCTGCAGGTCAGCAACCTCCTGCTCCAACGCCGCCCACTCGGCATACCGGCTGCGCGCCATCTCGATCGCCGGCACCAGATCGGCGCGGGAGAACGGCTTGACGAGGTAGGCCATGGCACCCGCTTCGCGGGCGCGCTCGACGAGTTCGCGCTGGGAAAAGGCGGTCAAGATGACCACGGGTGCGATCTTGGCTGCCGCGATCCGCTCAGCGGCCGCGATGCCGTCGAGCACCGGCATCTTGACGTCCATCATTACTACGTCGGGGCGTAGCTCCTCGGCGAGGCGGACCGCCTCGGCGCCGTCGGCTGCCTGGCCGACCACCACATAGCCTTCTTCGCCAAGCATCTCCACCAGATCGAGGCGGATGAGCGCCTCGTCTTCGGCAACGACGACCCGGGGCGCGCGGTCGGAGGGCTGATTCACGACGCCCACGCTAGTCGGTGCCGTCGGTCGCCTGCTTCCATGTCCACCACCGTCCCGACGCTACTTGTCCCGACCCCATCGAGTACGGTTGTCAGCCGATGCCCCGGTATCCCAACCGGTAGAGGAAGCGGTCTCAAACACCGTCCAGTGTGGGTTCGAATCCCACCCGGGGCACTCATCGGCCAACGAAACATGTTGCTGATTCCTGTCGGCGCCTTCCGGCAAGTTGAGCTCATGTATGACGGTGCGATCAGGCAACGAGCTCGCGTGCTCCTTGCCGCCGGGACTTCGGTCAATCAGGTCAGCCTCGAGCTGGGAGTTGCTCGGGATACCGTGCGGCGATGGCGTGAGCTGTCGTTTGCCCCTCCGGCCGCCCCTCACTGTCCGGTATGCAGCGGCTCCATCCTGGACCGCGCGGCTTACAGTGCGTTGCTCGGCTATTACCTCGGGGATGGTCACCTCTCGCAGCAGCCGCGATGTTGGGCCCTTCGGATCTCCTGCGATCAACGCTGGACCCGCGTGATCGCGGATGTTGACACCGTGATGCGTCGGGTTGTTCCGAGCGGGAAGGCCTTCCACGTGCATGCACCTGGGACCATGGTGGTTTCCGGCCTATGGAAGCACTGGCCGTGTTTGTTTCCGCAGCACGGGCCGGGGCGGAAGCACCTGCGGGAGCTCGGCATGGCGCCGTGGCAGTGGGAGATCGTCGAGGAGTTCCCGGCGGCCTTCCTGCGCGGCCTCTTCCACTCCGACGGATCGCGGAGCAACAACCACGTGACCCGTCGACGCACTGACGCGGCGGGGGCAACGGTGTCGGTTCGCTACGACTATCCGAGGTGGGAGTTCTCCAACCGGTCGGCCGAGATTCTGGGCTGGTGCGGTGACGCACTCGATCTGGCGGAGGTGGCCTGGCGGCGATCAAGCAGATGGCATCTCTCGGTGGCCCGCCGGGATGCCGTCCAGCGGCTCGATGCGCTGATCGGCCTCAAGACCTGACGCGATGGCGCGCTGCGCAGCGAGCACCCGGTTCTGCTGAGGCGGCGAACTTCCGGCCAGCCAGACGGACTGCGAGAGCTCAGGCTCGGCGGTAGGCCGGTGCAGCCTCGTTGATCGCGTCGCCCATGCGGTGAATGCGGAGCGCGTTGGTGGAGCCCGGTATGCCGGGCGGGCTGCCTGCGATGATCACCACGAGGTCGCCCTCGATCACCCGGCCGATGTCCAACAGCGCCTCATCGACCTGGCGGACCATCTCGTCGGTGTGCTCGACGTCGGTCATCTTGAACGTCTCGACTCCCCAGCTGACGGCCAGTTGGGAGCGGGTGGCGTCCTGGGTCGTGAACGCCAGGATCGGAATCGACCCGCGCAGTCTGGAGAGCCTCCGCGCCGAGTCGCCGCTTTGGGTAAAGGCCACGAGATATTTAGCCGCCACGCGCTCGGCCACCTCGGCCGCCGCCTTGGCGATGACGCCGCTTCGCGTCTTCGGCTGCCAGTCGATCGTGGCCATGCCGATCAGCCCGTGCTCGTCGGTGGAGGTGATGATCCGCGCCATGGTTTCCACCGCCTCGATGGGGTAGCGCCCCACGCTGGTCTCCCCCGACAACATCACGGCGTCGGCACCATCGAGGATGGCGTTGGCCACATCGGAGGCCTCGGCCCTCGTCGGAGCGGGCGCGGAGATCATCGACTCCAACATCTGGGTCGCCACAATCACCGGCTTGGCATGCCGCCGGGCCATGCCGATGACCTGCTTCTGCAAGAACGGCACGTCCTCCAGCGGGCACTCCACGCCGAGATCCCCTCGCGCCACCATGACGGCGTCGAAGTAGTCGACGATCTCCGACAGATTGTCGATCGCCTGGGGCTTCTCGATCTTCGCGATGATCGGCACCGTGATGCCTTCTTCGTCCATCACCGCATGGACGTCCTGCGCGTCGCTTGCGGAGCGCACAAACGAGAGCGCGATGTAGTCGACCCCTAGCCGCAGCGCCCAACGGAGGTCTTCGACGTCCTTCTCCGAGAGCGCAGGCACCGACACCGCGACGCCCGGGAGATTGATCCCCTTGTGGTCGCTCACCTTGCCGCCCACCTCGACCACCGTATGCACGGCCGGCCCTTCGACCGACTCCACCCGCAGCCGGACCCGGCCATCGTCGATCAACAGCGGGTCCCCCGGCGCCACATCGCCCGGCAGGCCCTTGTAAGTCGTGCCGCAGATGGTCCCGTCCCCGGGCACATCCTCGGTCGTGATGGTGAACTCTTGGCCCGGCACCAGAGTCACCGGCCCGTCAGCAAACGTCTCGAGCCGGATCTTCGGCCCCTGCAGGTCCGCCAGGATCCCGACGCCGTGCCCGGTCGCGTCGGCTGCCTCCCGCACCAGGCGGTAAACCTCCTCGTGATCGGCATAGGTCCCGTGGCTCATATTGAGCCGAGCGACGTCCATGCCCGCGTCCACCAGGGCACGGATCGACTCCGGGTCCTGTGTCGCCGGTCCCAGGGTGCACACGATCTTGGCTCTTCGCACGCGGAAACCCTAACCGACTTGAACGATCCAATTCCTAGCTGTCCGCCATCAGACGACGAGTGGCCGAGCCGAGGGCGGGATCGGCGAGGGCAACGTCGTGGATCCCGTCAACGCCACATCGACCGCTGCGGCCACCGCACGACCCTCCGCAATAGCCCACACAATCAGCGACTGACCCCGTCCGGCATCCCCCGCAACGAACACCCCCGGCTCGCTGCTCGCGTAGGCCTCGTCGCGCCAGACATTGCCGCGCTCGTCCAGCCGTACGCCGAGTTGCTCGACGAGCCCGGCACGCTGCGGCCCGGTGAAGCCCATCGCCAACAGCACGAGTTCGGCCGGAATCTCCCGCTCAGTGCCCGCGTGGGTGACTAACGCGCCACCCTCGAAGCTCACCTCGACCAGCCGCAAGGCCCGGACCCGCCCGTTCTCGTCGCCCAAGAACTCCTGGGTCGACACCGCAAAGATCCGGTCGCCCCCCTCCTCATGGGCCGAGGAGACGCGGAACGTCATCGGGTAGGTCGGCCACGGCTGCCCGGCGGGCCGCTGCACGGGTGGCTCCGGGAGGATCTCCAACTGGGTGATGCTCGCCGCCCCCTGGCGGATCGACGTCCCGAGGCAGTCCGCCCCCGTGTCGCCACCACCGATGATCACGACGTGTTTGCCGGCCGCCGTGATCTGATCGGGCACGGTCTGGCCCAGCGACGCCCGGTTGGCCTGCGGCAGGAACTCCATGGCTTGATGGATTCCGGCCAGCTCACGACCCGGCACGGGGAGGTCACGCGCGACGGTCGACCCCATGGCGAGCACCACGGCGTCATAGCGCTCCCGCAACTCCGCACCCGTCAGATCCACGCCGACCTCGACCCCGGCCCGAAAGACGGTGCCCTCACGGCGCATCTGATCGAGCCTGCGGTCAAGGTGCTTCTTTTCCATCTTGAACTCAGGGATCCCATAGCGGAGCAGACCGCCGATGGCGTCGGCCCGCTCATAGACCGCCACCGTGTGCCCCGCCCGCGTGAGCTGTTGGGCGGCGGCCAGCCCGGCCGGACCGGAGCCGACCACGGCAACGGTCTTGCCGGAGAGCCACTCCGGCGGCTGCGGGCGCACGAAGCCGCTCCCCCAGGCCCGGTCGATGATCGACACCTCGACGTTCTTGATCGTCACCGGATCCTGGTTGATGCCCAGCACGCAGGCGGTCTCACACGGAGCCGGGCACAACCGGCCGGTGAACTCGGGGAAGTTGTTGGTCGCGTGGAGCCGGTCGATCGCACCGTCCCAGTCCTCGCGCCAGACCAGGTCGTTCCACTCCGGGATGATGTTGCCAAGCGGACACCCCTGATGGCAGAACGGGATCCCGCAATCCATGCAGCGCCCGGCCTGCTGGCCGATGATCGGCAGCAACGCTCGGCCGATGCCGTCGGGATAGACCTCGTCCCAGTCGTGCACGCGATCGGCCACCGGCCGTCGGGCGGCCACTTCGCGACCGTCCTTGAGGAACCCGCGCGGATCAGCCATGAAGCACCTCCATGATGTAGGCATCGGTCCCGGCCTCATCGAGGCCTTGCTCGGCGGCCTCGGCTCGGGCCGCCAGCACGCGGGCGTAGTCGCGCGGCATCACAAGCGTGAAGCGCGCGACCGCCGCCGCCCAGTCGGCCAACAACGCCGCCGCGACCGGCGAGCCGGTCTCTTCGGTATGCCGCGCCACCAGCTCGCGCAGCTCCTCAGCGCGCGCTCCGGTGACGTCGATCAGGTCCACGAGGTCGGTGTTGACCCGGCCATGGTCGAGGTCGAGAACGAAGGCGTAACCCCCCGACATCCCCGCCGCGACGTTGCGTCCCGTCGGTCCGAGAATCACCGCCCGACCACCGGTCATGTACTCCAACGCATGGTCACCCACGCCCTCGGTGACCGCGGTGGCCCCCGAGTTGCGCACGCAGAACCGCTCCCCCACCTGTCCCTGCAGGAAGATCTCGCCGCCTGTGGAGCCGTAGCCGATCACGTTGCCCGCGATGATCTGTTCGGCCGCCGTGAAGCTCGCCCGCGGATCGGGGGTCACCACGATCCGACCGCCGGAGAGGCCCTTGCCGACGTAGTCATTGGCATCGCCGAGCAGCCGCAGGGTGACCCCGCGCGGCAGGAACGCCCCGAAGCTCTGTCCGGCCGAGCCGGAGAAGGTCAGCTCGATGGTGCCCTCAGGAAGCCCCTCGGCCCAGTACCGCTTGGTCACCTCGTGTCCGAGCATCGTGCCCACGCTGCGGTTGACGTTGCGCACCGAGAGTTCGGCCCGCACCGATTCCCCGCGCTCAAGCGCCGGCTGGCACAGCGCGATCAACTCGTTGTCCAACGCCCGGTCAAGCC
>JBAQXA010000591.1:0-3507 GCA_049299195.1 Nocardioides sp. | reverse complement strand
GGGTGACCCCGTGAGCGTCCACCTCATCCCGGAGCACGGTTGCGCCTACTTCACCTGCGACTTCATCGGCGGCAAGCCGGAGCACCGATCCGCCTGCCGTGCCGCCATCACAGTTCGATCCGATCAGGGTGCACTCTGGCTCGACCCGTCGACCGCGGAACTGCCGGTGGGCTGGGTCCGCGCAGGAGGCGGGCACCTGTGTCAGGACCACGCTCACCGAGTGCCGAAGGACGGCCACGTCGCGGCTCTGACCTTCTCGGGAAGTGCGTCATGACCATCGCCCAGCACCGGCCGGCGCTGCAGCAGCGCCGCTTCAAGCACGACACCTTGGTCGCGGTCGACCTGTTCTCCGGCTTCGGTGGCCTCACCCAGGGCATCGCCCACGCCGGCTTCGACGTGATCACCGCAGCGAACCACCGCGAGTACAAGGTCAAGGTCCACGAGGCGAACCACCCCACCACCGAGCACTGGATCGCCGACCTCGTCGACACCGACTCCGCGGCCTACCACTCCGTGCGCGAACTGCCGGCCGGAGACCTGCTCGCCGCTGGCGTCAGTTGCGTCAACCACTCGCCCGCGAACACGAAGAAGGCCTACGAGCAGGGCCTGTCACTGTTCGACCTCGACGACCCGGACTACGAGGCCCGGGTCACCCGGTCTGAGCGCGATCGCGCGACCGCCAACTGCGTCTTGCACTACGCCGCCCAGCATCACCCGCGGTTGATCCTCGTCGAGTGCACCACCGAGCTCTACTCGTGGGGCCAGCTCGTGCCCGGCAAGCGGAAGGTCGGAGACGGGTCGACCTACCGGTGGTGGCTCAAGCAGTTCGAACTGCTCGGCTACAACCACAAGGTCCTCTACCTCAACTCGATGTTCTTCGGCGTCGGCCAGTCCCGCGACCGCGGCTACTGGGTCTTCTGGGACAAGAAGCTCCCCACCCCCGACCTGGAGCATCGCCCCGAGTCCTGGTGCGACCGCTGCCAGACCATCGTCCAGGCCAGCTGGTCGTGGAAAACCGGCGTCCCGCCCACCGGGTCGGTGCGGTACGGCAAGCAGTACAACTACCGCTGCCCGTCGTGCCACCGCGAGGTGATCCCGCCCTTCACGCCCTCGCTCGACGCGCTCGACCTGTCGAACCTGGGCACCAGGATCGGCGATCGGGACAAGCCGCTCGCGGACGCGACGATGGCGCGCGCCGAGCGGTGCCGTCAGCGGTTCGCCGAGTTCCCGGCCGTCTTGATGCCGGCGAAGTCGCAGCGTGGCTCGGAGCGGCACCCCTGGCAGCCGATGGCCACCCAGACCAGTCAGCAGGAAACCGCGGTCCTCTCGACCGGTGCGCTGATGGCAGCCGCCGGCAACACCTTCGAATGGCCCGGATCGCGGTGCCGCACCCGCGACTTCTCTGAGCCGCTGCCGGCGCAGACCTCGACGAACGGGACCGGCCTGATCACGCCGCCGGTCGCGATGGCGATCGACAACTTCCAGGGCGCCCCGCGCGGGGTCGACGAGCCGCTGCCGACCCAGGGCGGGTCGGAAACCATGGGGCTGCTTTCGGCCGGGGTGCTGCCCTACCGGCGGCACACGACGCCCACCTCGCACGCCGAGGCGATGCCGACCATCACGGCCGACCAGATCCCCGGCCTGCTCACCGCGGCCGGCACGATCAAGAACAACGGCTCGATCCTCGAGGCCAAGTACCGTGCGCATCCGGTCTCGGACCCGCTCGGCGCGGTCACCGCTGAGCCGGCCCAGGCGCTGCTGTTCTCGGGCTGGTACAAGCAGAACGGTTCCACCGGCACCGAGACCGCGCCACATCCGGTCACGGACGCCTTCGGGACGCTCACCTCGCGCGACACCACGGCGCTCCTGACCGCGGAGTGGCGTGAAGCCCTCGCGGACCTCGCCCTGGAGGACTGCTACTTCCGGATGATGTACGACCACGAGATCGGCCGCGGCTGCGGCTTCGACGTCGACTTCGCCGACTACCAAGGCACGTTTCAGGTGTGGGGCTCAGCCCGCGACAAGGTCGACGGCTACGGCAACGCCGTCTCGCCACAGGTCGGCTGGTGGATCGGGGGCCGGCTCCGGGCGGTCCTCCACGACGAGGAGGTAGCAGCGTAATGGCCGCTCAGAACATCTCCAGCACGACCGCGACGGACCGGAGCAGGGAGGCACCCGCGCGAGACGCGTGGCGGCGTGAGCAGAAACGCTCGGCGCCGCGTGCGACTTCCCCGGATGCGATCGGCACGCCGAGCTCGGTCTACGAATGTGCGAGTTCCACGTGATGGTCCGGCTGTCCTCGAACGGCTCTTGGGTCGACGACAGTCACGCTGATGGGGGGCACGGCTGATGTGCTACCGAGAGACCGCGCTCTACGTCGTGCTGTGCGACCACTGCGGCCTGGCC
The DNA here is from genome assembly GCA_049299195.1 of Nocardioides sp. Lineage (GTDB taxonomy): Bacteria > Actinomycetota > Actinomycetes > Propionibacteriales > Nocardioidaceae > Nocardioides. Next base: position 1,101 of record JBAQXA010000591.1, on the reverse strand, counting down.
GCGCCCGAGGGAACGGGCTGGTGGACGCCCTCACACGCCGACCGGGCCGCCCTCGAGGCTGGCTGGGACATGACCTCGACCGAGCACCTGTGCCCAACGTGCGCGACCGCTTCGGTGACCGAGGAGGGAGCGGACCAGGACCGCCCGGCGCTGCTGCCGGTCGTCGGGTCGTCGACGAGGTCGGACATCTGCTGGCCGCCGTGCTCGGTAGCTGCGGCTCGCGCGTGGGATGAACCGAGATGACCGACCGGTGAGCCCCGAGGTCGTTACAGTCGGCAACATGCAGCCCGCCGATGTGACCGCGGCGCCACCCGAGGTGGTGGCGGAGGTGCTTCGCGACCCGGCCGGATTCCTTGCGGCGGCCGCGGAGGCCGCTCCTGGTTGGTCGGTTCGGTACGGGGGTCCGGAAGGCGTTGCCCAGCTGGCGAGCGCGCTCCATGAGCACTTGGCTGCGCTCACGCAGAGCAACGCCGCACTGCGGGGCGCGACGGTGCTCTACCTGCACACGCATCGCAAGCTTCAGCTGTTGACGATCGCGCGTCTGCTAGGGGTGACCAAGGGCGCCGTGAACCACGTCATCCGGCGGGCTGAGGTGGACTCGGCCAGGGAGTCGGGGTTTACCAACCTCGGATCGCCCGGCGCCTGGGACTCCTGACGGAAACCGGTAGGACGATGGCCCGCGCGGTCGCCGGGTCGCCTTCGGGCTGGCGGGCCGCGACGTCCTGGTAGAGAAGACTTGACGCTGTGGTGTGCGCCGGAAACCCACGAAGGTGTCGGACGGGTGTCGTAGTTTCTGGCCCATGGAGACGCACGGCCGGCAGGCCAACCGGTTCACCCTCAACGGCCGTCGCTACGAGCTGACTCGCGACGACGTCGCGGGTCGGCTCGGCGACGTCGCGCCCGAGGTCATCCGCAAGCACGCGGTGCAGGTCAACGACACGTGGTTCCCCCATGCTGTCAACGGCCAGCCCGTCTGATCCGCGGCTGCCCGGGAGCGCGGTCAGAGTTCAGCGCCGCCGAGCGTGCTGTGGGGACGGAGGCGGGGTTCGGCGCGGCCAGCAGCGTCCGGTTCTCGCGAACCCGTTGCGTTCGCTCGCTCGC